>JAEEIO010000128.1 GCA_016281405.1 Clostridiales bacterium
GGATGAGGTAGCCGTAAGGCAATCTTTTCGCGCGAATACATTGTCAAAGGAGGCGGGAATACGCCAGTATGCTACGCCGCCTTTTTAGCGTCTCGCACAAAAATCTTTGCCTTACGGTGCAAAGCAGTTTTGCGTGAGCAATTTTTCGTTCAGACAAGAAAAAAGGGAGCGGCAATACTGACGTATTGCCGCTTCTTTTTGACGCAGTATGGGCGGAAAAGGGCCACGCAAAACCTGCCTTCTCCCTATGTGAGGGCGCCCAAAGGGTGGTTTTTTATTGCTTAAAATTATTCGGCGACAAGGGCCGCGCAGTTCAGATAAAGCTCTTGGGGGGCGCCGCCCGTGAGCGCGGCGTCGTCGGCCGCGGTGCGGTCACAGTCGAGACCGTTTATAATGGCGCCGAAATACTCTATGAAGAGGCCGCTTTTTACGTTCATTTTAAGACCTTTCACGTTTTCGACCTTTTCGGCGACGTTTACGCGGAGGGTGTTGTAGTTGAGCTTTTCGACCGACTTGACTGTGTAGCCCTCTATCGAGATATCGGAGGCCTTGGGAGAGAGGGATAAAATCGGGAAGCATTTACCCGTAAACGTCAGTTTTATCGCGCCGTCGCTCTCCTTTTCGGCTTTTACGCCGAGGTCGGGGATGAACTGGAGATAATCGAAGGCTATCTTTCCGCCGTTTTGCGACGGCTTGAAGACGAGGACGACGTCCTCTATCACGGAGGAGATCGCCTTGTCGGAGAGGTCTATCAGATAGACGCCCTCGCGGTCGACCTTTTTGGTCTCCGAGGTCTTGACGCCTTCGCTGTCTCTATACTGGACGTAAAGCGAGCCGCTTCCTTCGTTCACCTTCACCGCAAGGCGGTTATAGCAAAAGCCGTTTATCGGGAGGGTGAGCTGAATGGCGCCCGTGCCGCCGTCGGCCGTAAGCGTGCCGACGCCGTTTGCGACCGTGAAATCGCCCTTGTTTGCGACGAAGCCGTTTCCGACGTCCGAATTGAAGGAGAAACGGGTGCGGTATTCGGCGAGGTACTTTGCGACGTTGTCTTTAAGAACCGTGTCGCCGATATAACCCTGCTCGCCGAGGTTGCCCCAGGCGTATGCCTTGGCGCGCTTGGCGCGTTCGGGTGTGAAGAAGCGGTTTCCGATGAGCGAAATGGTGTCTTCGCCCTTCTTGTTATAAAGTATTATATCGTAATTATAACCCGAGTTTTTGGGGTTTCTGAGGTTGGCGTAAAAGAGGTTGTTTTCGAGCACGATGTGCTTATGGGTCTTGCCCTCGGGGAGCTGCATAAAGAGTATGCCGCCCGAATCGTTGTGATGGAGGACGTTGTTCGCGAAAACAATGTCCTCGCAGTCGTATTCGAAGTCGAAGCCGCAGCCGTCGGCTTCGTCAAGATTATATTCGTAGGCGAATTCGGTGTTTTTGATATAGGAGTGTTGGACGTCGCCGAAAAATCCGCCGCAGGTGCCGCCGAAGAAGGTGTAAAGCTCGCTTCCGCTCATAAGGCGGGCGCGCTCGACGCGGACGCCGGTGCATCCCGCCGAGAAGCGGACGACGCCGCCGTAGGAGCCGGTGTTTACGACGTCGTGGATATAGACGTCGTCCATCCTTATTCCCTCGATGCCGACTATGGCGTTTTCCATAACGAGATTATAAAGCTCGACGCCGGTGAAAATCTTTGTGCTCGTGCCGGTGAAGCGGACGGCCGTGGCAAGCAGCCATTCGCCCGCGCCGCCGCCCGTGGGCTCTATTTTCATGGTGTTTTTGTTTATCTTCGGGAGGTTGCCCTTAGGGAGCGCCCCGAGCTCGTTCATCTTGGCGACGGTGCCGCCGTTTTTCGTGGCTAAGGGCGCCATCATTTCGTCGCACCATATCTCCGAAATATCGCAGTTTCTTATTACGAGGCCTTCGTTATCGGAAAGAAGGCTTTCACGGACGAGTATGCCGACGTAGGCGTTGCGGAGGTCTAACTCCTCGACGACGAGGTGGCTGTTCGAGTTTACCCGGCCGTTTTCATCGTCGCTTTGCGCGTAGCGGCAGTCGGAAATGAGCAGGCATATATCTCCGACGCCGTTTGCGAGCTTTATCTGCGGCTTCATGGCCTTTTTGTCGCCGTAGGCCGAAACGGTGACGGGGTGGGCCTCGGTGCCGCCGCCGTATATCTCAAGCCGCTCGTTCCATACGTCGCCGCGTTTAAGAAGCACGCGGTCGCCCTCTTTGAGAACTGTCGAGTTTACGTTTTTGAAGCTTTTCCACGCCGCGCCCTCCGAAAGACCGCTCGCGGCGTCGTCGCCCGACGAGGCGCTGATATAATAGGTGTTGCCGACCGTTTGACACGAGGTCATTGTTAGCACTCCTCCCAAAATCGTTAAGAGCATAAGTAAAGATAGTAAAAAAGCCGCCTTTTTTTTCAAAAGGCATACCCCCTTTTTCAAGGATTTGAAATACAAGACAATTTTAGCATATTCCGCATGATATTTGCAAGTGAAAACGCAACAAAAAAAGGCCTGCGCATAACGCAGGCCTTTTTACATTGATTATTCGGACGCCTTCTTGGCAAGACGTTCGTATTTCGCCTTGGCTCTTTCCTCGGCCTTGGCCCAGAGGGTCTCGGCTCTTTCGGGGAAGGCGCGCTCAAGCGCGGTGTAGCGGACTTCGTTTTTGATGAAATCCTTGTAGCTTCCGGTCGGGGCCTTGGAGTCGAGGATAAAGGGATTCTTGCCCGCCTCGGCAAGCCTCGGATCGTAGCGGAAGAGGTTCCAGTAGCCCGCTTCGACGGCGTTCTTTATCTCGGACTGAGAGTTGGTCATGCCGCCCTTGATGCCGTGCATCTCGCAGGGGGCGTAGCCGATGATGAGGGACGGGCCGTTGTAGCTCTCGGCCTCGGTCATGGCCTTTATGGTCTGCTGAACGCTTGCGCCGACGCCTATCTGCGCGACGTAGACGTTGCCGTAGCTCATGGCTATCGCGGCGAGGTCCTTCTTGCCCATCGATTTGCCGCTCGCGGCAAAGAGGGCCTGCTGGCCTATCTGCGAGGCCTTGGAGGCCTGGCCGCCGGTGTTGGAATATACCTCGGTGTCGAAGACCATGATGTTGACGTTCTCGCCCGAAGCTATGACGTGGTCGAGGCCGCCGAAGCCTATATCGTAGGCCCAGCCGTCGCCGCCGAAGATCCAGACCGACTTCTTGGAGAGATATTCGCTGTCCTCAAGAACCTTCTTCTTGAGCTCGCCCTTGCACTTGCAGGCCTTTAGAGCCGCAACGAGTTTTTCGCTCGCCGCGCCGTTGGTCTTGCCGTCGTCGTAGGTGGCGAGGTATTCGGCGCAGGCGGCCTTGACGGCTTCGTCCTCGGCGGTTTCGCCTATCTCGGCGACGTAGCCCTTGAGTCTCTCTCTGATCTGCTTCTGGGCGGTATACATACCGAAGCCGTATTCGGCGTTATCCTCGAAGAGGGAGTTGGCCCATGCGGGACCGTGGCCCTTCTTGTTCTTGCAGTAGGGGGTGGAGGGAGCGCTGCCGCCCCAGATAGACGAGCATCCGGTGGCGTTGGCTATATACATCCTGTCGCCGAAGAGCTGGGTGATGAGGCGGGCGTAAATGGGCTCGACGCATCCCGCGCAGGCGCCGGAGAACTGGAGAAGCGGCTGCTTGAACTGGCTACCCTTGACGGTGAAGGTATCTATCGGGAGCTCCTTGTCGGCGACCTTGGCGACGGCGTAATCAAAGGCGGGCTGCTCTTTGACGCAGTCGGCTATCGGCTTCATCTCGAGAGCCTTGACCTTGGACGGGCAGGCCTTTACGCAAAGGGCGCAGCCCATGCAGTCAAGCGGCGAGACGGTGACCGAGAAGGCGTATTCCTCACAGCCCTTGCCGATCATCTGCTTCGACTTCATGACCTTGGGAGCGGCCGCGAGCTCGTCCTTCGAGAGCACGAAGGGACGGATGGCGGCGTGGGGGCATATCACCGAGCACTGATTGCACTGTATGCAGTTTTCGGGTATCCAGGTCGGCACCTCGACGGCGACGCCTCTCTTTTCGAAGGCGGAAAGGCCGTTCGGGAACATGCCGTCGACGGTCTTGACGAAGGCCGAAACGGGGAGCTTGTCGCCGCGCTGGGCGTTGACGGGGAGAAGGATGGTCTCGGCGAAGTCTTTAAGCTGCTTGTCGGAGGTGACAATCTTCTGAGCCTTGGCGTCGTCCTTGGCGTCCTTCCACGAGGCGGGGACGGTAATCTTCACGATGGCGTCCTTGCCGGCGTCGATGGCGGCGTAGTTCTGATTGACTATCTCGTCGCCCTTCTTGGCAAACGACTTGTAGGCCGCTTCCTTCATGAATTTGACGGCGTCGTCCATCGGGATTATCTTCGCGAGGGCGAAGAAGGCCGACTGGAGTATGGTGTTGGTCCTCTTGCCGAGGCCTATCTCGCGGGCCTTTTCGATGGCGTTGACGGTGTAGAACTTGACGTTGTTGTCGGCTATATACTTCTTGACCTTGCTCGGCAGATGCTTCTCGAGCTCGGCGGGAGTCCACTGGCAGTTAAGAAGGAAGGTGCCGCCCTTCTTGACGTCCTCGACCATGTCGTAGCGGGTGAGGTAAGAGGGGTTGTGGCAGGCGACGAAGTCGGCCTTGGTGACGTAGTAGGTCGATTTGATGGGCGACTTGCCGAAGCGGAGGTGCGATATGGTGACGCCGCCGGTCTTCTTCGAGTCGTATGCGAAATAGGCCTGAGCATACATATCGGTGTGGTCGCCTATTATCTTTATGGAGTTCTTGTTGGCGCCGACGGTGCCGTCGCCGCCGA
>JAEEIO010000129.1 GCA_016281405.1 Clostridiales bacterium
ATCGGATGCTCAGACAGGGACGAGGGGAGCGTGACAGACGAGCGGTTTGTGTCTTACGCTTGATCTTGGGGGAGAGAGAGAAAGAGAGAGAGAGAGAGAGAGAGAGAGAGAGAGAGAGAGAGAGAGAGACGGAATGCGCGTCGCAAGGTATTCAAGCGAATCATCATTCGCAGAATGCCGCAAGTGTAACGGAATTATGGGAGTCCCAATTACATTCCTCGACAGATACTGCCCGGGACAATTCAGAATTATCTGGACATCAGATAGAGGCGGCGACGGAAAACTCGATTGGCTTAAAAAGTGCCATGAAAGATTTGACGCCCCGGTTGTGTGCGGAAAAGGACTTTACAAACGAATATTTATACAAAAAATGCAATGGGATAATGGGTGTTCCGTTAACATTTTTGGACAAGTTTCATAAAGACCAATTTTTAATTATTGATTATATGGCGTCGCATGGCCGATTTCCAAAAGGAATGCCACACGAGGCTCCATATCTTGGTGGAAAATGGTTATATAATCGAATTTTGATTCAAAAAAAGAGAGGAAACAGTATATGAAAACTACTCTCCATACCGAGTGGACTGTCGGTGATATCTGCAAGGGCTTTATTTATGATAAAAACGAAGGCAAGGGGCTGTTCGGTCTCGACGGAAAGCTAATAATTCAGCCCGAGTATCAACGAAATTATATTTACGGCGACGGGAAAAAAGACGTTGCGGTCATAGAATCGCTTTTGAAGGGTTATCCTCTCGGCCTGATTTATTTCGTCTTGAATAAAGACGGGATGTATGAGGTTCTCGACGGCCAACAGCGCATAACGTCTTTTGCGCGTTTCGTAAATCAGTCGTGGCCGTTTGACGTTATTCGCAACGGAAAGCCCCGCACTTTCAAAAGCCTTGACCCCGACGAGCAGAAAAGAATCGTCGACGCGCCGCTTACTATTTACGTCTGCGAGGGCGAGCCGTCCGAAATACAGGAGTGGTTTGAGACAATAAATATCGCGGGCGTGCCGCTTGTAAAGCAGGAACTCCGCAACGCCTCTTATCACGGGCCGTTCGTGACGAAAGCCCGCGCCGTTTTTTCAAACACGGGCAATTCCAATATGACGCGCTGGCGCACTTATGCCAAGGGCGACCCGAAACGGCAGGCGATTCTCGAGGCAGCGCTCGACTGGGTGAGCGGCGGCGATATCGACGGCTATATGTCGGTGCACCGCTACGACACGAAAATTGACGAATTGAAAAACCATTTTGATACGGTTATCGACTGGATAGATTCGGTTTTTGAATATACGGGCAGTGAGGTATGCGGGCTCGATTGGGGAAGGCTGTATAATCAATACCATGTAAACGCTTATTCAAAAGATAACGTTTCAAAACGTGTCGACGAACTGCTTTCCGATACGCAAATAGACCATAGGGGCATATTCGAGTATATTCTCGGTGGGGAAAAGGACACCAAGCTTCTTAACGTTCGCGTTTTTGACGAAAAGATCAAGAAAGCGGTTTATGATAAACAGACAAAAGAGGCATTCGAAAAGGGAATATCAAACTGTCCGCTTTGCGCCTTGGGGCATGACAATAATTCAAAACGCCGTTATAATTATAACGAAATGGACGCCGACCACGTTACCGCGTGGAGTAAAGGCGGGGCAACGGACGCCTCGAATTGTCAGATGTTATGTAAAACTCATAACAGGGCAAAGGGAAATCGATAAAAAAACTAAACAGCGTCGCAAAAAGCGACGCTGTTATTATATGCGCCCGCGCCGACGAGTTTACAGTTTACAACTATGATTGCGCGCGGAGCGCGCAAACTATGATTTGCGGCGTTGCCTCAAAACGAAGAGTTTCAGTCTATCACCGTCGGGGTTTTGCCGATGCCCACCGCGGCGGCGGTGAGAGTCCGCCAGGTCTGACAGCCCGAAATGCCGTCGGCCGCGAGGCCCGCGTCCCGCTGAAAACGGCGAAGGGAAGAGAGAGTGCCCTGCCCGAAAATGCCGTCAAGGCCCCCGCCCGTGTAGCCGAGGGCGTTTAAGGCGTCCTGCATTATAAGGACGTAAACGCCCCTGCTCCCGTAGCGGACGGTGATATAGCCGCCCGAGGAGCAGGCGGGCGGGCCGAGGCGCTTATCGAAATGAACCCACGTCGGCGTGAGCCGCTGCGGCTCGACGTAGCTCCAGCCGCCGAACGCCACGGCCGAGTTCCACATCCCGCGCCTCCTCGCCGCCGTCAGAGTCTGACCGCAGTCGAAGGCCGAGCCCGCGTAGTGCTGGCTTTGATTTCCGTGGCCGCCCTCCCATATCCGCTTGAAGGCGAAACCCACGGGTATCGGTCTGCCGTAATAGCGGCGGAAGGCGGCGAAGGTCTCCATAAAGCGTTTGTCCGTCCACACGACGTTTGCCTTCGAGCTTCCGCGAAACTCCGCGACGGTGAGCCGCCTTTCGGGCACGTAGGGCATGGCGTCGCCGTTTTCGAGATAGTAGCGTTCCATTCTTTCGGTCGTCCTGTTGTATACGAGCACCGTCGTCATAAAAAAGCCCCCGAAAATAAGTATATTTCATTATATGCCGCGCCGTCTTTTCGGGTTTTTTCTTGACTTATATGATTATATATTGTAAAATTATTTTATAGGACGGTGAAAATAATTGATTTGCAAGGCCTGCGGAAAAGAAATAAGCGATTACAGCGTTATATGCCCCGAGTGCGGCGCCGAGACGGCTCCCGATAAGGAGATCGTCAAGGCGGAGTCCGCGCCGTCTCCGAAAAAGGGCGGCAAAAAATGGATCGTCGCGGGAGCGGCCGCGGCGTCGGTGATAATACTGCTCGTCGCGATCATAATCTTCATATCGGCGGCGGGCGTAAAAACCGCCGATCTCGACTACGCGCCCAAGGCCGTCGGCGACACCGTCTTTTACACCGCGGGGAGAAATATCGCCCGCTTAAATACCGTGACGGGCGAGACCATGGCGTCCGACTACCTCGGCGACGGCCTGCCCGCCCCCTTCGGCATAGTGGGGAACAGGATCTACTACGTCTCCGAGGGCGCGCTCTACTCCAATAACTTTCAGTTCACGAACAAAGTAAAAATCGCCGACGACGTCGCGACGGCGACGGTTTATAAGAACAGGGTTTATTTCGTGTCGAAGGAAGACCCCTCCAAGCTGAAAAGCTGCGGCATGGGCGGCGGCGCGGCGGCGCTCGTCACCTTGCTTTCCGACGAGTCCGATAAAGTCCCCGCCGACGAAATGTCCTCCGCGGGCGGCGCGATCTATATCCGCCGCGGCGGAAAGCTCGTCCGCTACGACGTCTCGAAAGAGACTTTGACCACCCTTTACGCCGACCCGACCCCCGCCCGCGATATTTGCTTCTCGCACGGCGGCGGCGCGGCGGTATTCACGTCGGGAGAGGGCTTCAATAAAATCGCGCTTTTGGGCTCGCTCTCGGGCGAATACGGCGCCTCCGTTTCGGCGGCGGCCGTCTGGAAGCATAACGTCTACGGCGCGTCGGCGTCGGACGGCGTGATAACCGTCGGAAAGGTCGACCTGAATAACGGCACTCTTTCGGAACTGTGCTTTATGATGTATGAGGGCTACGACGTTATAGACCTTTCCGCCGACGGCGATTATATTTACATGTCGGCAGTGACCGTCGTGAACGACGACGCGAGATACGCCGCTTTCAGAATAAGAATCAAAGACGGATTTACAGAAAGATTTTAACCGATATAACTTGAAAGGAAACGAAAAAATGAAAAGACGCGACAAGGAAAACTACTACCTCGACATTGCCGAAACCGTCCTCGAGAGAGGAACGTGCCTGAGGCGCAACTACGGCGCAATAATAGTCAACAACGACATTATAATTTCCACGGGTTATACCGGCTCGCCCCGCGGCCGCAAAAACTGCATCGACCTCGGCGAGTGCATAAGAGAGAAGCTGAACGTTCAGAGAGGCGAGCGCTACGAGCTTTGCCGCTCCGTCCACGCCGAAGCCAACGCCATCATAGCCGCCTCGCGTGAGGAGATGTTAGGTGCGACGCTTTACCTCGTCGGCAAAGAGGCGACGACGGGCGAATACACCAAGGACGCCTGCTGCTGCTCGATGTGCAAACGTCTCGTCATCAACGCGGGCATAACCCGCGTCGTCGTGAGGAACACTTCCGACGAATACACCGTTTTCGAGGTGCGCGACTGGGTCTATAAGGACGACTCTTTGGGCGAAAAATTCGGGTATTAACGCCCTTGCCGTCCGACCAGTCGGACGGCAAAGTTTATGAAACGTGAAACGGAGCAAAGCCATGTACGCTACCGTGTGGTCGGTGGGTCTCACCGGCATTGAAGGGCAAAAAGTGAAAATAGAAGCCGACCTCGCCGAAGGCAAATCGACCTTCGACATAGTCGGCCTGCCCGACGCCGCCGTAAAGGAGTCGAAGGAGCGCGTCCGTTTCGCCATGACGAACAGCGGCTATATCTTCCCCGAGGGGAAGATAACCGTAAACCTCGCGCCCGCCTGCGTGAGAAAAGAGGGCTCGGCCTTCGACCTGCCTATCTGCATGGCGCTTTTGGCGGCAAGCGGTCAGGCAGCTCACGCCAAGGACGGCACGGCCTTTCTGGGCGAGCTTTCGCTTAACGGCGACCTTTGCTCCACAAAGGGCGTTTTGCCCTCGGTCTTGGCGGCAAGGGAGCTCGGCTTTTCGGAAATAGTCATCCCCGCGAGAAACGCGGGAGAGGCGGCCGCGGTCGAAGGGACGGGAGCTCTGGCGGCCGAAACCGTCCGCGACGTGACGGCGCACATAGCGGGCAAAAAGCCGCTTGAAGCGATAAAACACGTCCCCTTCGAAGCGGAGTTCACCTTCGACGGCTCTCTGGACTACGCCGACGTCCGCGGGCAGGCCGCGGCGAAGCGCGCCATGGAGATAGCGGCGGCGGGCGGCCATAACGTCCTTCTGATAGGCCCTCCCGGGTCGGGAAAAAGCATGCTCGCGAAAAGACTTCCCGGCATAATGCCGCCGATAACCTACGACGAGGCCATAGAGACGACGAAGGTCTATTCCGTCGCGGGACTTTTGACGGGGGACGCGCCGTTCATAAGGGAGCGCCCCTTCCGCTCGCCTCACCACACCGCCACCGTGGCGGGACTGACGGGCGGCGGCAGTATTCCGCGCCCGGGTGAGATATCGCTCGCCCATAACGGCGTCCTCTTTTTAGACGAACTTCCCGAGTTCCAGAAGGGCGCGCTGGAGGCGCTTCGTCAGCCGCTCGAGGACGGCAAACTCTCCATTTCGCGCTCGGCGGTCACGATAACCTATCCCGCCGATATGCTTCTGGTCGCGGCGATGAACCCCTGCCGCTGCGGCTATTACGGACATCCCACCAAGAAATGCGTCTGCGGCGAAAACGCCGTTTCGAATTATCTGCAAAAGGTGTCGGGCCCGCTTCTTGACCGCCTCGACCTTCACGTCGAGGTGCCCGCCTCCGACTTCGAGGAGCTTTCGGGGAAAGGAAACGCCGAAAGCTCCGCCGAGATAAGAAAAAGAGTCATAGAAGCGAGAGAACGGTCGAAGGAAAGATGCGCCCTCGCGGGCGTCGCCTGCAACGCGAGGCTCACGGGCAAGATTTTACGAGAGAGCGCCGAGCTCGACGAGGCGACGTCGGCCTTTTTGAAAGACGTCTTCGAGAAGCTCGCGATGACGGGCCGCTCATACGATAAAATACTCCGTATCGCCCTGACGGTAAGCGACCTTTCGGGTCATAAGGGCGTGACGAAGCAGGATATTGCCGAGGCGCTTCAATATAGGAGCCTTGACAGAAAATACTGGAGAAGATAAATGATAAACCTCACCGATCCCGCCGAAATAAAGCGGCTCGCCGCGGCTCACGGCTTTCGGTTTTCGAAGTCGCTCGGCCAGAACTTTCTGACCGACCCGTCGGTCGTAAGGAAAACCGCGGCGGCGTCTTCCGAAAACGGCGTTAAAAACGTAATAGAGATAGGCCCCGGCTTCGGGGTGCTGACAAGAGAACTCGCCGCGTGCTACGACCGCGTCGTCGCCGTCGAGATAGACAAAACGCTTTTGCCCGTTTTGGACGAGACCCTCGCGGGACTTCCGAACGTCACCGTCGTAAACGCCGACGTTATGAAGACAGACCTTCAGAAGCTCATTAAAAGCGCCTTCGGCGGCGGCAGGGCGAATATCGCGGCAAATCTGCCGTATTATATTACCACCCCCGTCATTACGTCGCTTCTCGAGTCGGGCGCCGACATAGCGTCCATTACCGTAATGGTGCAAAAAGAGGTCGCCGAGCGTCTTACCGCCGCTCCGGGGAGCCCCGAGTGCGGAGCGATAAGCGCCGCCGTAAGCTACAGGGCAAACGCTAAAAAGCTTTTCGACGTGCCGCCCTCCTCCTTCGTGCCGCGCCCCAAGGTGACGTCAAGCGTAATAAGGCTCGATATGCTTTCCGCCCCCGCCGTCCCCGCGCAGGACGAAAAACTCCTTTTCGCCGTCATAAAGGCGGCCTTCGGCCAACGGCGCAAACAACTCAAAAACTCGCTTTTCTCGGCCTTTCCGAACGTCGGTAAGCAAGCGATCTTCGACGCCGTCGACGGCGCGGGACTTCGCCCCGATATAAGAGGCGAAAAGCTCACGCTTGAGGAATTTGCCCTCGTGGCCGACAGGCTGTATAAACATCTCAGATAAGGAGCGATTTATATGACTCATAATTTTTCAGACAGGATCTCGGGCCTTAAACCGAGCGCCATAAGGGAGATACTCAAATACGGCTCGACCCCCGGCATGATAGCCTTTTCCGCGGGCAACCCCGCCCCCGAGTCGTTCCCCGTCGCCGATATGGAGCGTATCTCGAAAGAGATATTCGAGACCATGTCGACCGAGGCGCTTCAATACGGCATAACCGAGGGCTATACGCCCCTTCGCGAGAAAGTCCGCGCCCGTCTTGTAAGTAAATTCGCCGCCGCGACGGACGGCGACGACGTCATAATAGTCTCGGGCGGACAGCAGGGAATAGAGCTTTCGTGCAAAGTGCTTTGCAACGAGGGCGACACCGTCCTTTGCGAAGACCCGTCTTTCATAGGCGCCCTTAACGCTTTTCGGTCCTATAACGTCAACCTCGTCGGCGTAAAGACCGACGAAAAGGGCCTTATCCCCGAGGCCTTCGAGGAGGCGGTGAAACGCGAAAAAAACGTCCGTTTTCTTTACACTATCCCGACTTTTCAGAACCCCACGGGCATAACGCTCCCGTTTGAGAGAAGAAAAGAGATTTACCGCATCGCCGTCAGATACGGCGTTATGATACTCGAGGACAATCCCTACGGCGAGCTTCGCTTCAAGGGGGAGGACGTGCCGACCTTCAAGTCTTTGGATAAGGACGGCGCGGTCATTTACTGCGGAAGCTTCTCGAAGGTGCTTTCTGCGGGCATCCGCTTAGGCTTCGTCTCGTCGCCGAAGGACGTTTCGCAAAAGCTCGTCGTCGCGAAGCAGGTCTCGGACGTCCACACCAACCAGTTTTTCCAGATACTCGCGAACAAGTTTCTGGAGGAGTGCGATTTCGACGCCCACGTCGCCTCTATAAGAAAGCTTTACGGCCGCAAAGCGGCGCTGATGCGCGAGGGCCTTACGGCCTCGACCGTTTCGGTCAAAGATAAAGTGACCTTCACCGACCCCGACGGCGGCCTCTTCATGTGGGCGACTTTACCTTCGGGCTTCGACGTCCCCGAATTCGCGAAAAAGCTTCTCGAAAAGAAGGTCGCGATAGTCCCGGGCGTCGCCTTCGCGGCCGACCCCAAAAAGCCCGTCGCGGCTTTCCGCCTTAACTACTCCACCCCCTCGGACGATCAGATTATAAAAGGAACGGCCCTCCTCGGCGAGGCGCTTTGCGAGGAATTAAAATAAAAAAAGCGAGGCGATGAAATGGACTTCTACGCCGTAAACGGAAAGGTTAAAGGCTTTTTCGGGCGTCTTTTCGGAGCAGTCGGACGGTTTTTTAAGGCCGTCGGGCGCTTCTTCACGTCGCTTTTTGCGGGGTGGCGCGAAAAGACCGAAAAAAGCCCGCTCCTACGGCCCGTCGGCCCGACGGGCGCCGTCACCGAGTTTATCCTTCGGTTTTTGTGGACGGTTTTCATTGCCGCGGGACTTTATCTCATAATGAAAAACTCCCAGACGCCCGTCTTTTACGGCGACGCGTCGGGCTATTACGCCATGTCGAAGCTCTTCGTAAAGGACGGCGTCTTCGATTTCGCCAACTGCCCCACGGGCCCGAGAGGCTATTTCTTCCCCTATATGATCTACCTCATGCGGCAGTTCGGAAGGGCGTTTTCAGGCCTTGCCGACGTCCGCGCCTATTACGCGGGCTACGCCCTTTTCCTCTCGGCGACCCTCGTTTTCGCGCTCCCTTATATCTTTGAAAAACTCACGAAAAAACGCCAGAGCGTTTTGAAAAGCTTTCTTTTCGCGCTCGTCCTGTGGGCGTTTTGGGGGACGGAGCTTTCGCACCCGCTGACCGACATCCCCGCCGTCGCGCTTTTAATTATCTCCGTCGCCGCCTTCCTGAAGCTTTCCGAGGGCGGACGGTCGCCCTTCTGGGCGTTTATCTGCGGCGCGGCCGCCGCGGGCGCCTACAGCGCGAGACAGGTCTATCTCATTTACCTTATCGCAATAATAGTCATCGCGATAATTCAGATACTTTTCGCCAAGGAAAAGATGATAAAAGGCGAGCAGAAGGGGAAAATACTCTTAAAACTCCGCGCGCGCCTCGCCCGCTTTCAGGATAAATACGGCTATTTCGTCGCGGCGGGCAAAAAGGCGATCAAAATCGCGGTTTTGCTTTTCTCCGTCGTCCTCGTCATGATACCGCAGGTCATGATAAACGAAAGGTATTACGAGACGTCCGACTGGCAGCCGAAGACCGGACTTTATACCCTCGCCGTCGCGGGAGTGGAAGACTACCCGCTTCTTGTCTATAACGCAAACGGACTGCGCACCTATGCCCGCGTCGATTTCATAGTCACCGATAAGCGCGACCCCGGCGCCATCGCGGTTAATATCTACCCCGGCACCAACCACGGCGAGGACCACGTCGATTTCTACACCTATAAGGACTATTTTGCCGATATTTTCAAGCATCCCGGCTGGTATATAAGAGAGTGGTTCCGCTCCGCGTTTCTCGGTATGACCGACACCTACGACACCTCCTACGTCACCAACGTGAAAAAGGGCGTCGTCCCGAGGCTGCTCGGAAATTACCTGATGCTCGCGGTATTTCTCGTCTTCACCGTCGTCTCTTTCATAAGGCTCCTTCGCGGCAAATTCCCGAAGCCGAAGCTCACGAATGTTCTTTTCGCGGTTTTGATTTTTGCGATAATCCTTTCGGGACTCGTAAACTGCCTTACCAAAATGGAGACGCGCTACCTGATGCCGTGGTATTTTATCGTCTACGCGGTGCTGTGCTTCCGCGTGACGGCCGGATTCTCTCTGAAGCCCGAAAAGCTGGCGATTTTCGGCAAAAAGATAATAAAATACTCGGGCCCCGTGCTTTTGGTCGTGTTTATTTTCCTCATAATTTATATCCCCGAGCTTATGAAGACGACTATTCTCTGGAATGCTCTTATAAACTGACAACTCGCGAGGGGAAGCGATTTTTACGGATATTACGGTCCACGCAAACGCCCTGAAACTTCTCGGAAGAATACTCGATACCGAGGCGCCCACCGAGGGCGTCCAACCCTTCACGCCGAAAAAGCCCGACCCCTTCGACGGGCCTCTCCCCGAGCGGCTCCCCTCGCGCCGTCCGAAAGCGGCGGGGGTGTCGTCTTCGCTTTTAAGAAACTTCATAAGGGAGCTTGACGAAGACAAAAAGCTCGACCTCCACACCGTCCTCGTCGTGAAGGACGGCGCCGTCGTCTGCCGCGCCGCGTGGGGCGACTATAACTTCGACGTCAGGCGAATAGCCCACTCCGAGAGCAAAAGCGTCGTTTCTCTTGCGATAGGCATTCTGATAGGCGACGGAAAGCTCTCGCTTTCCGACCGCGCCGCCGACTTGCTTTCCGACCGCGTGCCGCCCCTTGACCGCGCCGTCCACTCGGGCGTGACGGTCGAAAATCTGCTCAAAATGAGCAGCGGCATAGTCTTTGCCGAGGACGGCAGCGTCGCCGACGACAGATGGGTCGAAAGCTATTTCGAGTCGGCCTTCAAGTTCATCCCCGGCAAGGCGTTTGATTATAACAGCATGAACAGCCACATCCTCGCCGCCATAGTCTGCAAGGTCTCGGGCATGAGCCTTTCGGACTTTTTGCGGGAGCGCCTCTTCGGGCCGATGGGGATAACCAACTTTTACTGGGAGAAAAGTCCCGAGGACATCGAGTGCGGCGGCTGGGGACTTTATATGTTCCCCGACGACATGGCAAAACTCGGCGTTCTCGTCTTAAACGGCGGCAAATGGGAGGGAAAGAGCCTCGTCCCCGAGGACTATATCAGGGCGGCGACCTCAAAGCAAAACGCCGTCCCTGACGGCGGCGGGTTCGATTACGGCTACCATATATGGTCGGGCAAGACCTATAACTGCTTTCTTTTTAACGGACTTTTCGGGCAAAACGTCATCGGCTTTCCCGAAAGCGGCGTCGTGGTCGTCGTGAACGGCGCCGTCGGCGAGTTTTTTCAGCAAAGCCGCTTTTACGGCATCGCCTGCCGCTATTTCGGCTATAGGCTCCCCGAGTCGACGAGGGGCCGCGTCGGCGACTATATAAAGCTTCAGCGCGCGCTCTCGTCCCTGAAAAACAAAAAACGCCGCTTCGGAGGCTCGCTGCCTTCGGCGCTCGAGCGGCTCGACGGCAAAAAATATATCATGAACGGCGGCAAAAAGTCGCCCGTCGGACTTATGCCCGTTTTGATAAGCGGCGTCCGGAACAGCTACACCACGGGGATAACCGAAATAGGTCTCAGGATTGTCGACGGCGTTCTTTTCATCGACTTTACCGAGGACGGCGCCGTCGTTACCCTCCCCGTCGGCCTTAGCGGCCCCGCCGTCACCGAGATAACCCTTCGCGGCGAAAAATTCGCGGCCGCCCTGTCGGGGACGGCAAGCGACCGCGGCGACGCGCTTAACCTGCGGCTCTCCTTCCTCGAGCTTTCAAACGCGAGACTTCTGGACTTCGCCTTCACCGAAGACGGCCTCGACGTCAGATTTTCCGAGATCCCCGAGGGCGCATTCATACTCGCCGCCTTCGGCGCCAAGCTCGATAAGTCGCCCGTTTTGAAATTCTTCAAAGACCTCGGCGAATCGGTAATCGGCGACGCGGCGAGGGAGAAGGTCTCGGAGATATTTTCACCCGTCCTTTCGGGAAAAGAGATGAAAATTCACTATTTGACTTGAAATTTTCGTAAATTTGGAGTAATATATTTGCATAACGCAATGGAGGTTATATCAAAATGAAAAAAATCGTTATTCTTGCCGTCGCGGCTTTGCTTGCTCTCGCCTTCGCCGTCCCCGTCTTCGCCGACGAGGTCGGAGAAGTCCCGATAGAAGATCACCCCGAGGTCGCGACGGAAACTCCCGAAGTTGAGACCGAAAACCCCGAAGTCGAGACCGAGAACCCCGAGGTCGCGAGTGAAACTCCTTCGGAGACCGCGAGCGAGACCGCTTCCGAGGAACCCGCCTCGAGCGATACCTCTTCGACCGTCGCGCCCGCCGACAACACCTGAGGCATAGTTATCGGTATCGTAGGCGCCGTCGCGGTCGCGGGCGTAGTCGCGGTCGCTTTCATTATCGCGAAGAAAAAT
>JAEEIO010000130.1 GCA_016281405.1 Clostridiales bacterium
ACGCGGATTACAACAACCGCTACAGCGAGTGGGACGTCGTAGACTGGGGCCTTGACAACGCGACCGAGACGTCGCAGAGATACTGGGTCCTTCGTGGCGTGCCTGGCGACGAGCGCTGGAACGGAAACCCCGAAACGCATATCCCGGGCGTTAAAGACCAGTTAAGACCCGAACAATACACCTACGACACCGAACTCGACACCGTAAGGATCGACTTCACCGAGCACACCGCATATTTCCGCGCCCGTCTCGTGACTACTTTGCGCAAATCGACCGACGACGGCGACGTTGACGAGCTTTACTTCTCCGACTGGTCGGCGACCGTCGGCTACGGCAAGGACGTCAAAAAGATAGAACCCTTAAAGCCGGGCGACGTCGCGGCTCCCGTTATTACGGGGCTAAAGAAGACCGACAAGGAATTCAACGAAAATCCCGTAGTCGCCTTCACCCTCACCGTGCCCGACGTTCTTCAGACTCAGCTTAACGACGCTACGGCCTTGGGCGGCGGCATTACTATCGAGACCGAAGCGAGAGTCAAGGGCGACGCCGAATGGACGCTTATGGGCAACACCGACTGGATCGTAAAGCCCGGCGAAATGGAGTGCGCCCTTCTTACCCTCGTAAACAGCGAGCGTCCGAGCATCCCCGAGGACACGGTCATCGAGCTTCGCTGCCGCTATCGCGTGACTCAGCCCGAGAAGGACGATTTCTTTTCCGCCTACTCGAAGATAATCTCCTTCGGCACCGACGACATCAACCAAAGCGGCACTACCACCTCGAGCAATAATAACGGCGAGCCCGAGAAGAAGGACGAATGCTGGCTCTGCCATTTCTGCCCCCAGCCTTTGGGACTTTGCATATTCATTTGGCTTCTCATAATCATTTGCATAATCGTCATAATAATCATAATAATAGTCGCCGCGTCCAAGAAAAAGAAGAAGGACGAGGACGAAAAGAAAGAGAACAAATAAGATTTGAAAAACGGCCGTCTTTGACGGCCGTTATTTTTTCGCTTTGCTTGACTTTCGCAAGTTAAAGTGTTAAGATGTAATTATAGCGGGAGTGTGATAATATGGAAGATAAAATGAGAAACGCGGAGACCGACAAGCTTTTTAAGGCGGTCCTTGATCTGAAGAGCGTCGACGAGTGCTACGACTTTTTCGAAGACCTCTGCACCGTCGCCGAGCTTCGCGCCATGACGCAGCGTTTTACCGTCGTTCTTATGCTTTCCGGCAACACCGTTTACAGCGAGATCGTCGAAAAGACGGGCGCGTCGTCGGCGACCGTTTCGCGCGTCAACCACGCCCTGCAATACGGCAAGGGCGGCTACAAGACGGCTATAGCGAGGCTTAAAAAATGAGCTACGAGGTGGTGTCGGCGGTCTACGACCGCTTTTCGGGCGTTGACGTAAAGGCGCGGGCCGACTTTCTGGCGCGGGTTTTTTGCCGCCAAAAAGGCGGCATAATACTTGACGTCGGGTGCGGAAGCGGCAAGGTGACGGCGGCTATGGCAGACCGCGGCTTTTCGATGATAGGGTGCGACCAAAGTCCCTTAATGCTCGACGCGGCGTCCGAAAACGCCGCAGGGAAAGACGTGCTTTTACTTTGTCAGAGCGCCGAAATGTTAGACCTTTACGGCACGGTCGACGGCGCCTACGCCGTCGGGGACGTGGTAAATCATTTTACCGACGAAAAGCGGCTTTTGAAGGCGTTCAAACGGATCTCGCTCTTTTTGGTCCCGAAGGGGCTTTTCGTCTTTGACGTAAACACCGAAAAGAAGTTTGAAAAGACGCTCGGGCAAAACGTCTTTTATTACGAGGACGAAAACGACTCGCTTTTATGGCGGTGCGATTACGATAAAAACACGCGGCTATGCCGAAACGACTTCACCCTTTTTACGAAAAAGGGCGAGGGGTATACAAAGAGCGTCGAGTCCTTTTGCGAAAGGGCCTACGGCGACGCGAAGCTCCGCGAGACGCTTTCGGAGGCGGGGTTTGAGGTCGTCGCGGTCTACGGCGGCGAGTTCAAAAGGCGCGCGCCGAGGGCGGACGACGACAGGATAGTTTATATTGCGAAAAAGGTGAGATAATGGACAGAATTACGAGAGCGGTCTCGGGCGACAAGCGGTTTTTCGCAGCGGCGGCCGTCACGGGCGAGGCCCTTAAGGACGCGGCCGAAAGGTTTTCGTTTTCCCCCGCCGTGTCGGTCTTATTCGGGCGGGCAATGACGGCGGCGGCGATGCTCGGCGTGACGCTCAAAAGCGGCGGCGAAAGCATCGCTTTGAAGTTCGAGGGCGAACACGAGAAAATGACCGTCGTCGCAAACGAAAAGGGCGAGGTCAAGGGGACCGTCTCGGAGCCCTTATGGATGCCGAAAGAAGGCGAAAGTCTCGGGTCGGCCTTCGGCAAGGGGACGCTCACGGTCATGAGAGACCTCGGCTTAAAAGAGGCTTATTCGGGAAAAATCGACCTTAAGAGCGGCGAGATAGCCGACGACGTGACCGAGTATTTTCAAAAGAGCGAGCAGACGCCCTTTTGCTGTTCTTTGGGCGTGCTTCTTGACACCAAGAGCGAAAGCCTCGCGGTGAAAAGCGCGGGCGGATTTTTCGTCTCGGCCATGCCGGGGTGCGAAGAGGAATTACTCAAGCGGCTCGACGAGAATATAGCCGTGCTCCCGCCCGTCTCGGCCATGCTCGAAAGCGGGATGGACGACGTCGACATACTCAAAGCCGCGCTTCACGGCTTCGACCTCAAGATAACCGAAAGGGCGACGCCGAAATACAGATGCGACTGCAGCAGGAAAAAGGTTTCGGCGATGCTTTTGTCCCTTGGAAAAGAGGACAGGGAGAAGATCGCCGAAGACCCCTACACCGAGGTCGTTTGCCATTGGTGCAACGCGAGATACCGCTTTACCTCGGACGAGGTCAAAAAGCTTTACGGGATGAAATGAGGCGGCGAAATGTTTGAGAAGGCAGAGTGGATATGGCGCGAGGGGCTCCCCGAAAAGGACTGCTACGCCGATTTCGAGGCGGTCTTTTGTCTGAAGGCGCCGACGGCGAAAATGCGTATCTCGGCGGCGTCGGACTACGCCGTGAATATAAACGGAAAGGCCGCTTTTTTCGGGCAGTTTCCCGATTACAAGCGGTATAAAATATACGACGAGGTCGATATATCGGAGTTTGTGAAGGCGGGCGAGAACAGGGCGGTCGTCACAGTCCGCTACGACGGCTCGAACTGCTTTACCGCCGCGGCCGAAAAGGCGGGCGTGATCTTTGAGATCGCGTCGGAGGGCGAGACGGTTTTCGCCTCGTCGGAGACGACGCCTTCCCGGCAAAACGCCCTTTATAAAAGCGGCGAAATGAGGCTTATCACGGGTCAGCTGGGCTACGGATACAAGGTCGATTTCACAAAAGAGGAAGAGGCTTTTTCGGGAAGCGCCGCGGCGGAAAATCCGCCCGAAAAATATTATCCGCGTCCCGTTAAAAAGCTCGTTTTGGCTGAAAGAAAGCCGTTTGCGACGGTGTCGGCGGGGTCGTTTCGCGCGGGCGGCGACGAGGAGCCCGCGAGTGCCTTTATGACGGCGGCGTCGCTTATTCCCGCCGCGGCCGAAAACGCGCCCTTCACCCTTAAAAAGAGCGAGGGTGACGGCGTTTATTTCATTATAGACGGCGGCAAAGAGGACGTCGGGTTTTTGGATTTTGAAATCGAGGTCTCTTCGGAGTGCGAGATGCACGTCGGATGGGGCGAGTTTATCGACGGCGACAGGCTAAGAACGCGCATCGGGAGCCGCGATTTTTCGCTTTCGTTTAAGCTTAAGGCGGGCAAAAACGTCTTTTCCGACAGGTTCAGAAGGCTCGGCGGCAGGTATTTGCAGTTTTTCGTGGAATGCCCCGAAGTCCGCGTTATTTACGCGGGAATAAGGTCCGTTTACTACCCGAGCGTCCTTAAAGAAAAGGTCTTTAATAAGCCCGAACGCAAGGAGATCTACGACATCGGCGTCAACACGCTTCGGTGCTGTATGCACGACCATTACGAGGACTGTCCGTGGCGCGAGCAGGGGCTTTACACCTTGGATTCGCGAAATCAGATGCTCTCGGGCTACGCCGCGTTTGAGGGGACGGAGTTTCAGAAAGCGTCTTTGACGCTTATCGCCTCGTCGATAAGGGAAAACGGGCTTTTGCCGATTTGCGCGCCGACCTCGGATGAGCTTTATATCCCCTGCTATTCCCTCTTTTTCATCGTGCAGGTTTACGAATATTACAAGAAGACGGGCGATCTGGAGCCGTTTACGGCCTTCGGCGCCGCCGACGCGGTGATGAAGACGTTTATCGACCGCATCGACGGGAGCGGTCTTTTCGAGAATATGACCGAAAAGGGCATCTGGAATTACTACGAGTGGGCGCACGGTCTTTCGGGTAAAGCGACGGCCAAATACGACGCCGCCATAAACGCCGTGCTGTCGCGCGCGCTCGGGCATTACGCCGAATTATGCGACGCTGACGGCAGGGACGGGAGCGAGTTCATCTCTCTTAAAAACAAGCTGAACAAGGCCATCCGCAAGCGGTTTTTCGACCGGAACAAGAAGCTTTTCCACTTTTCCGACGAGGCGGACAAGGACGTTTTCAGCGTGACGGTCAACGTCTGGTGCGTCCTCTGCGGCGCGGCCGAAGATACCGGGGAGATAGTGAAGATCATAACCGAGGACGGCGGCAAGGGCGAATTTTTGCAAGTCGTGAAATCGTC
>JAEEIO010000131.1 GCA_016281405.1 Clostridiales bacterium
AAACACAGCCGCAAAGCTCGCAAACGGCGTGACGGACACCTCGGTCACCATGGCGGCAAAAGGCCATCTTCGGAACGGCAGACCGCTTATCATCGCCATATCCTCAAACGACGCGCTCGGCGCAAATTTCAAAAATATAGGACTGCTTTACAACACCCGAAACGTCTATTTCGTCCCATTTTCTCAAGACGACCCGAAAGGAAAACCGACTTCGCTTGTCGCCGATTTTAACCGCGCTCCCGAAACGGTCGAGGCTGCCTTCTGCGGCCTGCGAATAGCAAAACTGTTCAATTAAAAAAATCCCGCTCGTTAGAGCGGGATTTCTTTATTTCTATTCTTTCTTTTCTTCTTCTTTTTCGGGCTCTTGCGTTTCGCTCTTCATTTCGAGCATCTCTTTAAGCCTGTTTCCTATTTTTTTCTTTTTCGTTTGCTTGCCGTTATACTCCTTGTTGTATCTCACCGCGTTGACGGTCATATACTCCGAAGTCTCGGTCGGAAGACCGTTTTTCTCAAGGTGCTTGTCGACGAGCGTTTTGATTATCGCGTATATGACGGCGAAAACGGGGATTCCGAGGAACATACCTGGTATACCGAATATTCCGCCGAAGAAGACTATAGAGAAGATTATCCAGAATGCGGAAAGTCCGACGGAGTCGCCTAAGATAAAGGGCCCGATCACGTTGCCGTCAAGCTGCTGTAGAGCGATTATAAAGATTATGAACCAGAGCGCCGTCCACGGATTGTTGACAAACAGTATGAGCGCCGAGGGTATCGCGCCTATAAACGGCCCGAAGAAGGGGATAAGGTTGGTTATCGCGACCACGACGCTTATAAGCACGGCGTAAGGCCAGTTGAATATCGTCATGAAGATAAAGCAGATAAGGCCGATTATAAGCGACTCGAACAGTTTGCCCGAAATATATTTGGTGAAGGTCTGCGACGTGTAACTGAACCAGTAGTTCATTTTCTTCGTCGTGTCGGGATGGAATACTGCGTAAATGAGCTTCTTGAACCGTGCCTTGAAGCGGTCTTTGTCAAGAAGGATATAAATCGAAATGATCAACCCGAGGATAAAGTTGAGTATGCCGCTCGTGAGGCCTTTGCCGAACTCGAAGACCGACTGCAGATTGGTGATGTTTGTGAGCGTTTCGGTGAGGAACTTGTCGATGCTTTTCCTTACGTCAGGCAGAGCGTCGATAAACTTCTGAACGTATTCGTTCGGATTGTCGAATATCGATTTGATCCAGTCGGACAGGTTATTGACGTAATTTTCGAGGTTGCTGATAAGAGAAGAAATAGATTTGATTATTTCAGGAGTGACGAACAGCAGTATCAGCGAGACGACGGCAAGCGCGAAAATATAAGTGATTATAAGCGATATCACGCGCCAAAGCTTTTTATGCGGCTTCTTCGTCTTTATCAGGCCGAACAGCCTGTATTCAAGCAGGTTCATAACGGGATTGAAAATAAACGCTATGGCAAAGCCGTAGATAAACGGCGAGAGTATGCCTATAATATACTTCACCGCGTTCCATGCCGCGGGAAGATTGAACAGCAATAGCGCGATAAGAAGGCATATCGTCACAGCCGCTATGCCGTAAATAAAATAGGGGATTACCTGTTTGTTCGGCAGTTTCATTTTATCACTCCGTTACTTCCTGTAATAAGAATAATAGGCTACGAGCGTTCTTCCGTCGTCGAGGTCGAAAGCTGCGCCGTTAAGACTCATTAACTCCCATACGCGGGCTTTATCGAGACTTTCGTTATAAAGGTCTTTGCCTTCACAGTGGACTATGACCCTTCTGTCGATTATACTTATATAACCGTCACGGCCGACCACGGTCTCTGAATAATCGTTAGGGTCTCTCATGACCGCGTATTCGACGTGTCTGCCGTGAATGGCCTTGGCGGTGTTTTTTGAAATGGTCATATCCGCGCGTTTCTTGAAAAAGCCCATTTTGACCTCTTACTTAAAGTATTCCACGCCCGCCTCGAAAACGTGCATATCGTAGTTGCCGGGGACGTTCTTGAATATGTCTTTCCCGCTTCTTTCGAGGTGACCCATCTTTCCGAAGACTCTGCCGTCGGGGCTTATTATGCCCTCGACTGCCATAAGCGAGCAGTTGGGGTTATAAGGCATACGCATCGTCGGCTCGCCCTCGATGGTAACGTACTGCGTTGCCACCTGGCCGTTATCGGAAAGTTCAATAAGCGTTTCCTTGGGCGCTATAAATCTGCCTTCTCCGTGAGAAATCGCCACGTTGTAGACCTCGCCAACCTTGACCTTCGAAAGCCATGGCGACGCGTTTGTCGCTACTCGCGTTCTCACTATCATCGACTGGTGACGGCCTATCGTGTTAAATGTAAGCGTCGGCGAATCGGGCGTCATATCCCTTATTTCGCCGTAGGGCAGAAGTCCGAGTTTGATAAGCGCCTGGAAGCCGTTGCAGATACCTAAAACAAGTCCGTCGTTCTTTTCCAAAAACTCCGAAACGGCGTATTTGAGCCGCTCGTTTCTGAAGAAGGCCGCTATAAACTTGCCCGAGCCTTCGGGCTCGTCGCCGCCCGAAAAGCCGCCGGGGAACATAATTATCTGCGACTTTTCAATGGCGTCGGTCATCTTGTCTATAGAGTCTCTGAGGTCGGTTTCGTTAAGATTTCTGATTATAATCGTCTCGCACTCGGCGCCCGCCCGCTCGAAACGCCTCGCCGAGTCGTATTCGCAGTTAGTGCCGGGGAAGACGGGTATGACGACCTTCGGCTTAAGACCGTAAAGAACGTGTTTGTCTTCATAGCCTTTGTAGCAGGATACAGAAGGAACGACCTCGTCGACGGGGTCTTTGTCGGTAGGGAAGACAGACTCTAACGTGCCGCCGTAAATCTTCAGGGCGTCCTCGAGCGTTATTTCGCCCTTCGCGGTCTTTATAACTTTCTCTTCGGTAGTTTTACCCAAAAGAACGCCGTCAATGTTTTCGTCGGTCTCTATTATGAAGCTTCCGAAGGCGTCGTCCGCAGCCTTTGATATATCATAGGACGTGTCAAACTCGAATCCTATCATATTGCCGAAAGCCATCTTCGGCACGGCTGCCGCGACGCCCTTGTGTCCAAGCGCGAACGAGGAAAGGAGTGTTCCTTCTTTGGCAAGGGACGCGAGCTTACGGCATATCGCCTTAAAGCACTCGGCGTCAATAAGACCGTCGGCCGTTTTTTCGGGCGAAAGCAGATAAACCTTGCTTCCCGACTTTTTGAACTCATTTGAAACGATATACTCGGAGCTCATCACCGAAACGGCGAAAGAGACAAGCGTCGGCGGCACGTCGATATCTTCAAACGTGCCCGACATCGAGTCCTTGCCGCCTATCGCGCCGATACCGAGGGCAAGCTGCGCCTTGAGCGCGCCGAGAAGCGCCGAGAAGGGAAGTCCCCATCTCGAAGGATCGTTTTTCGTCCTCGGGAAATACTCCTGAAGCGTCAGCCACATTTTGCCGACGTCGGCGCCCGCGGCCGCAAGTCTTGCTACCGATTCTATTATTGCCATATAAGCGCCGATATACGGATCTTTTTCAGATAATTCGGGGTCGAAGCCGTATGCCATGCCGCTCGTCGTGTCGGTCTTTCCGTCCATAACGGGAAGATGCGCCGCCATGAGCTGGGTGGGCGTAAGCTGATACTTGCCGCCGAACGGCATAAGCACCGTGCCGCCGCCTATCGTCGAGTCGAAACGCTCAGAAAGGCCCTTTTTAGAGCAGACGTTGAGGTCGGAAAGCACTTCTTCAAAGGCCGCCCTGTCGCCGGCGAAGCCTCTCGATTTATACGAAACGTCGTGAGAAGGCACAGAGACGTCGGTCACTTTTACGGCGCCGTTGGAGTTTAAGAAGTCTCTGGAAATATTGACGATCGTCTTGCCGTTCCAGCGCATTTTGAGCCTGTTTTCGTCGGTCACTTTGGCGACGACCGTCGCCTCAAGGTTTTCCGCCGCCGCAAGCGACGAAAACGCCTTCACATCCTCGGGAGCAACGACAACTGCCATACGCTCCTGAGACTCCGAAATCGCAAGCTCGGTGCCGTCGAGGCCTTCGTATTTCTTCGGCACGGCGTCAAGGTCTATGTCAAGACCGTCGGCAAGCTCGCCGATCGCGACCGAAACGCCGCCCGCGCCGAAATCGTTGCAGCGCTTAATAAGCCTTGTTGCTTCGGGATTTCTGAATAGCCTCTGTATCTTTCTCTCGGTCGGCGGATTTCCTTTCTGGACCTCCGCGCCGCAGGTTGTGATCGAATCGTGTGTGTGCGCCTTGGAGGAGCCCGTCGCGCCGCCGCATCCGTCGCGGCCCGTGCGGCCGCCGAGGACTATTACTATGTCGCCCGTCGCGGGACGTTCTCTAATGACGTTTTCAACGGGCGCCGCGCCTATGACCGCGCCTATCTCCATACGCTTGGCGGTATAGCCGTCGTGATATATCTCGTCTACAAGCCCTGTCGCGAGACCTATCTGATTGCCGTAGGAGCTGTAGCCCGCCGCCGCGGTGTTGACTATTTTTTTCTGCGGGAGTTTGCCCTCGAGCGTCTCCGAAACGGGTTTTCTCGGGTCGGACGCGCCCGTCACTCTCATCGCCTGATAGACGTAGGCTCTGCCCGAAAGCGGGTCTCTTATCGCGCCGCCCAAGCAAGTAGCCGCGCCGCCGAAGGGTTCTATTTCGGTCGGATGGTTGTGAGTTTCGTTTTTGAACATCAAAAGCCAGTCTTCGACGCCGCCGTCGGTGTTGACCTTGATTTTTACCGAGCAGGCGTTTATCTCCTCCGACTCGTCGAGGTCTTTTAATATTCCGCGCTTTTTAAGCGCCTTGGCGCCTATTGTCGCGATGTCCATAAGCGTAACGGGCTTTTTGCTTATTCTGTCGCCGTAAACCTCTTTGCGGAGATCGATATACATCTCGTAAGTCTTTTTGATATCGCCGTCCTTTATGTCGGCGTTTTCAATGTGAGTTAAAAACGTCGTATGGCGGCAATGGTCGGACCAGTAGGTGTCTATCATCCTGATTTCGGTGACAGTGGGGTCTCTCTTTTCGACGTCTCTGAAATAGCTTTGACAGAAGTCGAGGTCGTCCTTGTCCATCGCAAGACCCATTTTCCGAAGCATCTCGTCCTTTTTGCCGCCGTCAAAGGCCGCAAAGCCCTCTATAACGGCCACTTCTGTCGGCAGAGGATAATTCTCCTTAAGAGTCGCAAAGGTCTCAAAACCCGTTTCACGCGCTTCTACGGGGTTAATGAGATAACTCTTTATCTTTTTCTTGTCATCATCGCTGAAGGCGCCGTAAAGGATGTAGATCTTCGCCGTCTTTACCTTGCACTCGGCGCCGGGCACCAGAAGCGCGATGCACTGCTCGCAAGAGTCGGCGCGCTGATCGAACTGCCCCGGTAAATATTCCACCGCGAAGACGAAGTCGCCCTCTTTCGGAAGCTCGGTATAGGTGTCGTCGACGGGTGGCTCCGAGAAGACGACGGGAAGGGCCTTTTCAAAAACCTCTCTGCTTATCCCCTCGACGTCGTAACGGTTAAGAAGCCTCACGCCCGTAAGACCTTCTATAAGAAGGTTTTCCTTCAGATCACTGTAGATAGACTTAGCCTCGACGGCAAAGTCGGACTTTTTTTCGGAATAGATCCTGAATACGCTCATTTTTTACTCCCCAAAGCATTTTTATAATATTGGAACAAATAGCATTTTATCATGCCGTTGTATAGCTTTCTGTTTTTGTCGGCCTTCATGCCGAACTGTTTTTCAAACTCCTCGTGCGAGGTGAGAATATAAGCTCTCGTGTTTTTGAAACGCCTGTAGACTTTGCCGAACTCGGCATAAAGCCTTTCGGCCTCTTTCTGCTCCATAAGGCGTTCGCCGTAAGGCGGATTTGCCGCAATTACGCCGCCCTCGAAGGTCGGACGGATGTCTCTGACGTCCTTCGTTTCAAATCTTATCTTTCCGCCAACGCCCGCCCGCTTGGCGTTGACGGCGGCTATTGACACCGCCTCGCCGTCGATGTCGGAGCATATTATGTCGCTTGACGTCGGCTTTATTCTCGCGATAGCGCGTTCACGCTCCGCTTGCCACACCGACGCGGGTATCTCGCTCCATTTTTCGGCGTCGAAGCTTCTTTTCAGATTGGGCGCGGCGTAGGTGGCGTAAAGCGCCGCCTCGATGCCGATAGTACCGGATCCGCAAAACGGGTCTAAAAAGGTCTCGCCGTTTTTGAATCTCGAAAGCGACACGATAGCCGCCGCGAGCGTCTCCCTAAGCGGCGCCGCCTTCGAGACGGCGCGGTAGCCTCTTTTATGTAATCCCTCGCCCGAAGTGTCGAGCATCAGGACGGCGGTATCTTTAACAAGCGAAAACCGAATTTGCTTTTTCGCGCCCGTTTCCTTGAACCAGTCGGTCATGTAAGTCTTTTTAAGTCTTTCCACCACGGCCTTCTTTATTATTGACTGGCAGTCGGGCAGGGAAAAGAGCTTCGATTCAAGGGTATATCCCGTAACGGGGAAGGCGTCATCCGAACCTATGAACTCCTCCCACGGTAAGGACTTCGTCCCTTCGAAAAGCTCGTCGAAGGTCTCGGCGTGAAATTCGCCGACGTTAAGAAGCACACGTTCCCCGGAGCGCATGGCGATATTCGCCCTCGCCATTTCCGAAAAGCCCCCCTTAAAGGTGACCTTTCCGTCGTAGGCGTTTACGCCGTCGATTTCGAGAAAACCGAGCTCTCTCGCCACTATTCCCTCAAGCCCGAAAAGAGTCGGGACCGTAAAAGTGAGATCCATTATGTTTCCTTTCAGTTGAAAATCGCCGTAGACGTATCGGAAAACAGCTTTCCGACGGCTTCGCGAAGATAGCGTTTCTCATCCTCGTTAAGACGGTAAACGCCGGCGAAAAGCTTTTCAGAGGCATCCTCGGCCTTTTTGAGAAGACTCGCGTCGATAAGCAGGTCGGCTATCTTTAATTCGGGCAACCCATGCTGACGCGACCCGAAAAAGTCGCCGGGGCCTCTCTCACGGAAATCGTATTCCATAAGCTTGAAACCGTTGTCGTTGTCGCGAAGCGTCTCGAGCCTTTCAAGCGTCCTGTCGTTTCGCGAAGAGCTTATAAGCACGCAATAAGACTCGCTTTCGCCGCGTCCCACGCGGCCTCTTAACTGGTGGAGCTGTGAAAGACCGAAACGGTCGGCGTCTTCTATGATCATTACGGTCGCGTCGGGGCAGTCTATACCGACTTCAATGACAGTTGTCGATACGAGGACGTCGGTTTCGCCGGTTATAAAACTTTTCATAACGGCGTCTTTTTCTTTTGACTTCATTTTGCCGTGTAATAGCGCGAGACGGTATTTCTTAAGATAGCCGTTTTTTAGCTCGTCGAAAAGGGAAGTGACCGAGGTAAGTCCTCCGTCGTCGTCCTCGACGGCGGGGCAGACGACGTATACCCTGTGTCCCTTTTCGATCTCGCCCGCCGCAAAGCCGTAGGCGGCGGCGCGTTTGTCTTCGTGTATAAGCGCAGTTTTTATCTTCTTTCTGCCTTTCGGCAGCTCGTCGATAACGGAAATATCGAGTCCGCCGTAAATCATAAGACCGACCGTTCTCGGTATGGGCGTAGCCGACATGACTATCAGATGCGGCGCGGTGCCTTTGTCGGTTATCGCCGCGCGCTGCATAACGCCGAATCGGTGCTGCTCGTCGGCGACGACAAGCGAAAGATTTTTGAAGCTTACGTCCTTAGTCAAAAGCGCGTGAGTGCCGACACAGACGTCTATCTCTCCGCTTTCAAGCCCAGCTTTTATAGCCGCTTTTTCCTTTTGCGGCGTTGAACCCGTCAAAAGCGCGACGTTTAAGCCGAAGCCTTTGAAAAACCTCGAAAGCGTGTCGTAATGCTGTGAAGCGAGTATTTCGGTAGGCACCATAAAGGCGGTCTGTCCGCCCGACATCGCGACGGAATAGGCCACGGCCGCCGTTACGGCGGTCTTGCCGGACCCCACGTCGCCCTGAATGAGCCTTTGCATACGCTTGCCCGACGAAATATCGGAAAAACATTCGTTAATAACGCGTTTTTGCGCGTCGGTAAGTATAAAGGGTAAAGACTTTACAAACTCGTCGGGGCGGGATTTGCAAACAAGCGGACGTTTCTTTGCGTCTGCCTTTTCAATTTCGGCTTTGAGTCTCATGATACCCGCGCGAAGCACGAATAACTCCTCGAAAATGAGGCGTTCTCTCGAGGCGTTTATATCCGCCTGATCCTTCGGGTAGTGTATTTTCCTTACAGCGTCGCAAAATCCTATAAGACCGTAGTCTTTCGTGATAGCGGCGGGAAGCGTTTCGTAGTTATCGGGAAGGAGCGAGAGCGCCGACGCGGTCATATTCCGTAATTTTTTCTGCGTCAGTCCCTCGGTGAGCCTGTAAATCGGCAGAAGACTGTTTTCGCCGCTTCTGTTTTGAAGCTTTTCTATTACGGGCGACGACATCGTCTTTTTTCCGTATGAGCGGACTACCCGTCCGAAAAGAAAATAGCTTTCGCCCGATTTCAGCGACGTTTTGAGGTATGGCTGATTGAAAGCCGTCACCTCTATTGAGCCCGTGTCGTCGCAGAAGATCATTTTATATATTTTCAGTCCGCCCTTGGCTCTTATCTCGTTTACGGGGACGGCGAGGCGGGCGATTATTCCCACCTTTTCGCCGTCGCGGCAGTCCGCTATTTCCTTGACGTTCTGGCGGTCTTCATAGCTTCTCGGGTAGTGCGTCAGCAAATCGAAAACGGTATTTATACCGAGC
>JAEEIO010000132.1 GCA_016281405.1 Clostridiales bacterium
ACGGTTTTCGCGCTTGTTCCGATGTCGCTTATCATTATCTGGGGCGCGCTCGTTGAGAAGTTCATGGCGGCGCGCTGGGAAGACAGGCAGCAGAAATACGACTCCCTTTACGATTTCGCGCAGGAAAACTTTACGGGAATAAGCGTTATAAAGGCATTCGTCAAGGAGACGTCGGAGCTTCACGCCTTCGCCAAGGTCGCGAAGAAAAACAAGGACGCGAACATCGCGTTCGTGCGTGTCTCGATACTTTTCGACACCCTTATCGAAGTGATAATCGCCGTTATTCTGACGATTGTTTTCGGGCTCGGCGCGTGGTTCGTGTGGGCGTGGGTCGGCGGCTTTCCCGTCGTCATTTTCGGCCATACGATCGAGCTTACGACGGGTAATTTCATTACGTTTATAGGCTATTTCGATATTCTGATATGGCCCATGATAGCGCTCGGCTCGCTTTTCAGCATGAGAGGAAGGGCCAAGGCGTCGTTAAAGCGCGTCACCGAGTTTATGGACGCGCCCGAGGACGTCAAGGACAAAGAGGACGCCGCGGAGCTTACCGACGTCAAGGGCGGGATCGAGTTCAAGGGGTTGACGTTCGCCTACCCGTCGTCGCCCGAAAACGCCGTTCTGAAAGACGTCTCGCTGAAGATAAATCCGGGCGAGCTTATAGGCGTCGTCGGGCGCGTGGGATGCGGCAAAACGACGCTTTTGACCCTGCTTTTGAGGCTTTACAACGTCGAGCCGTCGACTGTTTTCATTGACGGCAGGGACGTTATGGACTGTACCCTCGAGTCGGTGAGGCGGTCGGTCGCCTTCGTGCCGCAGGACAATTTCTTATTCTCCGACACGGTGGCCGAAAACATATCGTTCGCGGTGACCGACGCGGCTCGCGAGGACGTCGTCCGCGCGGCCGAGTTTGCCGACGTGGCCGACAACATCGAGGAATTTCCGAACAAATACGAGACGGTGACGGGCGAACGCGGCGTCACCCTTTCGGGCGGTCAGAAGCAAAGGGTCTCCATCGCGAGAGCCTATCTGAAAGACGCGCCCATAATGGTGCTTGACGACTCGGTCTCGGCGGTCGACGTCAAGACCGAAGAGACCATTTTGAATAACATCAAGAACAGGCGTGCGGGAAAGACGACGATAATTATCGCGTCGCGCGTTTCGTCGGTGGCTCACGCCGACAGGATCCTCGTGCTTTCGGACGGCGAGGTCGAGGCTTTCGACACCCCCGAAAAGCTTATCTCCCTCTCCCCCACCTACGCGAAAATGGTCTATCTTCAGGAGCTTGAAAAGGAAGCGGAAGGAGGCGGGGATAATGTTTGACGACGCGCTTGACGACATAGACGAAAAGGATCGGTTGAAAGGCGACAAGAAGATACCCTTCGGAGTCTTTATACGCCGCGTTTTCAAGTATCTTAAGCCCGAATGGCCGCGATTTCTGGGAGCCGCTTTGCTCCTTATTATAAACGTTGTCCTCGGCATCCTTCTTCCCCTCATTACCTCGAAGAATACCGATTATCTGACGTCGGAATATATCGACATTGTAAAGATTCTTATTCTTACAGGCGTTTATTTCGTTATTTCCCTTCTCAATAACGTCTTCTTATATTTCGAGTCGATGCTTTTGCAGAAGGCGGGTCAGCAGATAATCTACAATCTCCGCATGGACGTCTTCGCCCATATCGAAGAGATGAGCCGAAATCAGTTTTCGGAGATGCCCGTCGGCTCCCTGGTGACGAGGGTGACCTCTTACACACAGTCGATGAGCGACCTCTTTACGAACGTCATTATAAGCGTTATAAGGAACTTTCTGACGGTGTTCGGCGTCTACGTCATAATGTTCTTTATCAACTGGAAGCTTTCGCTGATTTTGCTTATTCCCATTACGCTTATATTCATTTCGTCGATGATTTTCTCAAAGTATATAAGCGGCGCTTTCAGAAACGAGAGGAAGAAGATCTCGGAGGTAAACACCTTCCTAAATGAAAATCTCTCGGGCATGAAGATAATACAGATCTTCGGCAAAGAAAAGAAAAAGCTTGACGATTTCGACAAGAAGAACGAGGAATACCGCAAGACGAGGTTCAACATAACGAGGGGCTTCGGGCTTTACCGTCCTTTCGTCACCTTTATTTACATTCTCTCGATGGCGCTGATATTCTGGTTCGGGGTGAAAATAAACCTAACGCCGGGCGAGATAGTGGCGTTTTACCTCTATATAGGGCGGTTTTTCAACCCCATAGAACAGCTTGCCGATCAGTTAAACAGCATTCAGCGCGCGAGAAGCGCCTCGGAGAGGCTTTTCAATCTGCTTGACGTCAAACCCGAGGTGAGAGATCTCCCCGACGCAGTGGAACTTACCGACGTCGAGGGGCGGATTGAGTTCAAAAACGTCTGGTTTGCCTATGAGGGTGAAAACTGGATTCTTAAAGACGTCTCATTTGTCATTGAGCCCGGGCAGACCTGCGCCTTCGTCGGCGCGACGGGCGCGGGAAAGACGACGGTCTTGGGACTAATCGTCCGGAATTACGAGATACAAAAGGGACAGATACTCATTGACGGTGTAAATATAGCGCATATCAAGATAAAGTCGCTTCGCCGCGTCATAGGGCAGATGCTTCAGGACGTCTTTTTATTCTCGGGGACGGTAAAGACCAATCTTTCGCTTCACGACGAGACTATCTCCGACGGGGAAATCAAAAAGGCCTGCGAATACGTCGGCGCCGACGGGTTTATCGAGCGGTTCCCGAAGAAATACGAGGAGCCCGTTATTGAGCGCGGCGAGAATTTCTCGCAGGGACAAAGGCAACTCATATCGTTTGCGAGAACGGTTTTGCACAAGCCGCAGATACTCATTTTAGACGAGGCGACGGCGAACATCGACACCGAGACGGAAGTACTTATCCAGCAGTCGCTCGAAAAGATGCGCTCGATAGGCACCATGCTCGTCGTGGCGCACCGTCTTTCGACTATTCAGCACGCCGACCAGATAATAGTTTTGCAGGGCGGCAGGGTCATTGAGAAAGGCACGCATCAGAAGCTTCTTTCAAATCACGGCTATTACTGGAAGCTTTACAAAATGCAGTTTGAATAAAACAAAAACGGGATTACGAAAACGTAATCCCGTTTTTTTATTCCGATCAGCCGCGGTCGTATATCCAGACGCCGAAGCCCCAGCCTAAAGGCTCGCGGTTTTTTATTCTCCGATAATACGCCTTTCTGAAGGAGGTGTCCCGAGGCAATTCTTCGGGGTCGCCGTTATAATCGACGTCAAAAAGTCGCCAGGCGTCTTTGTAATCGGCGCTTTCGCCCTCTTCGATAATATCAAACCGCGAAATAAATGAGTATAGATTGGAGTTTTCGGAGAGTAGCTGCTTATTCAGTGGGTATAAAAGCCAGGAGTGGCAGACGAAAACGATCCTTTCAAAACCGTATTTTTTCTTATAAAACGCGCTTGCGTTAAGGCAGGCGTCGTCGACGTCGGCGGGATAAAGCTTTTCGCCCGTTCTCGGAATATGGACGTAGATCACGCGGTCTTCGGGTAAAAGCGACAGGCCGTTTTTACTGTATTCGTGACCGAAATCGTTTGTTTCAAACTGCAGTTTTCCGAAAGAAAAACGCGTTACGTTGAAAAATCTGTCGTACCATCCGGGGCAGAAAATGCCGTGGACGCCCTTTACAAGCTTGCATTCGATGCATTTATATCTGAGGTCTTTAAAGTTTTGCCGCCAGATTTCTTCCGATACGCCCTCGGCCGCATAGTGTTTTTTGCTGATTTCTGTCAGCAGAACAAGAACGACTAAATTGACGGTGAAGACGTTTTGGGAGGAAAGCTTGGCGAGCCTTGCGGCGGAGTCTATCGCCTCGGACCAGTCAAACTCCCTGTTTTTCTCGTAAAGGCGGCAGACGTTTTCAAAAATGCCGCGGCATTCGGGGACGGCGAATATCTTATCAAGAGCGTCGGAAGCCGTCGAAAGCGCTTCGTTCGGAAAACCGAAATCGCGCATAAAGCCTGTTAAATACCGTTTACGGTCGTTTGTCATTTTTATATCTCCGAATTCAATTATTTGAGAAGCATTTCTTCGAGCCACTTGGCGCAAACGGCCGAGTTTTCGTCGTCTTTTATGTCCGAATGCATTTTTTCGGCGGTTTCCAAAAGGAGTTTTTCATTTACGGGTTTCGGTTCTTTGCCGACGAAACGGACGTAATTATCGAAGCAAATCTTTTTTACCGCGCCGTCGGAAAGGGCGAGGCCTTTTACGGTGTGCTTCCATATAGGCATTTCGTATTCGCTTTTGTCGTGCGTCAGGGCGGTATAGACGAGGTCGTAAAGGTCGCCGATATTTTCTTTTTCATCGTTCGAGTCGGTGCCGAAAAGAATCCTGTCGGAATAGTCCTCGAAAAACCGCTGCCACCCGTCTATGTTTTTCGAAAAGCCGAGATACATTTCCCAGCCGGGCGTAAGGTCGAATTTTACGTTCGGGTAGGTTTCCATTACTCTTTTCGCTTCGTCGATTTTGTTCGAGAGAAAGAAGAAATGGGCGAAGGTGACGCTTAGTTTCGGGTGCTTGTCAAGCATTTTGAAGTCTTCGGCGTATAGCTCTTCGCAGCTTAAATACGTCCCGTCGCCGTAAAACCAGCCGCGCTCTATCATCCAGGGTTCGACGCAGTTTATGTCCCAGAAGCTTTCGGGGTCGCCCGAGTGTATGGTGACGGGCGTGCCGTCCTCTTCAATGGCGGAAAGCGCTTTGTCGTAGGACGGGTCGTTCAGTCCCTTGCCCAGAACCTTTCTTCTGTCGGGCTTCATCTGGATAAACTTTATGCCGTCGCAGCCTAAATCCATGAGCTTTTCGTATTGCTTTTCGTAGGGGACGTCTTTATAAATATCGCACTCGTGAAAGCTTCCGAAGGCGCGGATTCTCAGTTTTTTATAGTTCTTTTTCCAGTATAAAACGCGCAGGTTTGAAACAACGTCCGAAAACGGCATATAGGCGAGCAAGGAAAGGTCTGTCACGCCTTTGGAGGCGATGGCGTCGAGCATTTTTTCGGGGCGTCGGAACTTCCCTTCCGCGACGTCTTCCAAATGGACGTGCGCGTCGGCAATCCTTTGTTTCACTTTATACTCCTTTATATCATATCATTATAAATAAAATAGCACAATAAACGCGCTTTCGTCAAGTCTATTTGAAAAAAGTATAGTTAAAAATATTGACAATATACGGCCGCCATGTTGTATAATAAATATGACCGAAAACGCCTCGGAGGGAGAAAACCGGAAATGGAACGCGCTTGGCAATTTGTCTGGAACCGTCTGTTTGACGGGCGGACCCATATGTTTTACAATTATCTCGTCGGAAACGAGGCCGACGCGGCGACACGCTTCTTGCCCGAGCCCGAGCTTATTAAGCTTCAGATCCCCAATCCGGGCGGCTACGGGACGGGCATGGAAGACTGCATGCTTAACGCGGGGATCATGATGGACGCGGTCGTGGCGCGCTACGAGGCGACGGGCGACGGGGCCATGAGGGCTTTTGCCTCCGATATATACCGCGGGATGGAGCTTGACGCCACCGTTTCCGAGAAGAAAGGCTTTTTGCCGCGTGGGGTCTCCCCCGCCGACTGCCGCAGTCATTACATCGACACCTCGAGGGATCAGTATACGAATTGGATCTACGGGGCGTATCGCTTTTATTATTCGGATCTGTGTGACGAGAAGCAAAAAGAAAGTATCCGCCGCATTTTAATCGGTATGTCCGAAAAAATGGAGTCGGAGGTTATCCCCGAAAACCGTTTCAGTTTTCAAAGAGAAGACGGCGAGCTCGGCTTTGTCGGGCAGATGTGGGGCGAGCTCAGGCCGCACGAATACCTGCGTTTGCCGATGCTTTATCTTTTGACGTGGAAAGTCACGGGGGACGGGCGGTGGAAGGACGCGTATATGCGTTACCGCGACGTCGCCGTTGAAAAGTCGCTTGATTTCGTCCCGCTTACGGGGCCGTCATACGCCGCGCTGCAGATGCAGTATTCAATGCGGCTCGTATACGATTCGGAAGACGACGCCGCAGTACGCGCCAAGCTTTCGGAAATGATGAAAAAGCTCGCGGGGCCTTACGAAGAGGCGTCACGCCGTCAGGCGGCGGAGCTTATGACGCCCGAGGGTAAGGCATGGCTTGAAATCCCTTATACGAGTTGGCAAAATTCAAAATTCCGCTACTCGGGAGTTTGGGGGAATATGGGTTATTTCGTTCCCGAGCCGTCGGATTTCAGGGAGCATTTGTCTTATTATCCGCTTCGCGCGGTGGGAGAAGACGCGGCGATCGCCGCCTTGTGTCCCGATTGGAAGGTCGCTGACGAAACGCTTGAAGCGCTTTTGAAAACGGCGGCGTTCGTGGACTATGAAAAGCATAAAACCTGCGCGCCGATCTCGCTGATCGCGGGGTATTGGCTTGCGAAAAAGTCGCGTTTGAAATAAGATTAAAAGCAGGGAGGGTCGAACCTTGGCGACAAAGACAAACGATAAAACCGAATACCTGAAGCTCGTCGTCGAC
>JAEEIO010000133.1 GCA_016281405.1 Clostridiales bacterium
CTCGGAGGCCGTAAGGTTCGCGGGCAATCTGCTCGAGGCCTTCGGACACAAGGTCGAGGTCAAAGCGGACGAGAAAAAAGCGGAGATAAATCTTTCGGTAAAGCGTCCCGACGCCGTGAGAGAATCGGTTTTCGGCACCTTTTTGTCGGAAATGAGGCTTATCGAAGAGGAATATCCGAAAAACGTAGTTATCCACATTTTGGAGGTGTGAGAATTGCTTAGAATCAGTATTCAGTTTTTTGCACATAAAAAAGGTATGGGCTCGACCAAGAACGGTCGTGATTCCGAGTCCAAGCGTCTCGGCCCGAAGAGAGCCGACGGTCAGTTCGTGCTCGCGGGCAATATACTTATGAGACAGCGCGGAACCAAGATCCATCCCGGCAACAACGTCGGTATCGGCTCCGACGACACCCTTTTTGCTCTTATCGACGGCGTCGTGAAATTCGAGCGCGTCGGCAAGGACCGCAAACAGGTCAGCGTCTACGCCAAGGCGTAAAAAACACAAAGGCGCCCCGATATGTTTCATATCGGGGCGTATTTTTTGAAGGGAGGCGGCGAAAGTGTTCGTCGATTACACCAAGATAACCGTTAAAGCGGGCAAGGGCGGCGACGGAGCCGTATCCTTCCACCGCGAAAAATACATAGCGGCGGGCGGTCCCGACGGCGGCGACGGCGGCAGGGGCGGAAACGTCTATTTCGCCGCGTCCAAAAGCTTAAATACCCTCGCGGATTTCAGATATCACAAGAAATTCGCGGCGGGCGACGGCGAAAACGGCAAAAACAAGAATATGACCGGCAAGTCGGGCGACGATATTATCGTCAAGGTGCCCTACGGCACTTTGGTGAGAGACGCCGCGACGGGCGCGCTCATAAAAGACGTCTGCTCGGAGGAAAAGACGCTTATCGCCAAGGGAGGCAAGGGCGGCTGGGGGAACGCCAGGTTCTCAAACGCCGTCAGGCAGATACCGAGATTTTCGAAGCTCGGCACGTCGGGCGAGGAGTTCGAGGTCATTCTCGAGCTGAAGCTTATCGCGGACGTGGGGCTGCTCGGCTTCCCGAACGCGGGAAAGTCGACGCTTCTTTCGGTCGTCAGCGCCGCGAGACCGAAGATAGCGGACTATCCGTTTACGACCGTCACGCCGCAGCTCGGCGTGGTGAGGGTCGGGGACGAGGAGAGCTTCGTGATGGCCGACATCCCCGGGATTATCGAGGGGGCGTCGGAGGGCGCGGGGCTGGGACACCGCTTTTTAAGGCATATCGAGCGGTGCCGTCTGCTTTTGCACCTTATAGACGTTTCGGACGAAACGAGGTCCGTAAAGGACGATTTAGAGGTTATAAACGGCGAGCTTTCGGCGTTTTCGGATAAGCTCGCGGGAAAGCCGCAGGTCATTGTGGCGACCAAGAAAGAGATTTGCTCCGAGGAGAGGATAGAAGAGGCCGCGAGGGTCGCGGCGGAGCTCGGGGCGCCGTTTTACGCCATATCGGCCGTGACGGGCGAGGGCGTTAAGGAAATGACCGAGGGCGTTTGGAAAGTGCTTGAAAGCATCCCCGCGACCGAGGAGTTCGAGCCCGAAAAGGCGCCCGAAAAGAAAGAGGAAAGCGGGCCGAAGTTTACCGTCCGCAAGGAAAACGGCGTATATTACGTCGAGGGCGGCTGGATCGAGCGAATTCTGGCGACCACCGACACCGACGATTACGAGTCGCTTATGAATCTGCAAAAGCTTCTGAAACGCGAGGGCGTTTTCGACGAGCTCGAGAGGGCGGGGGTCAAGGAAAAGGACACCGTCGACCTCTGCGGCTTCGAGTTTGAGTTTATTTTTTAGGGTCAAAGTCCTTTTGAAAGAAAGGCGGGGTAAAATGCGAAAGTTTATACGTTTTGCCGTCGTTCTGGGCTTATGTCTCGCCTTATGCGGCTGCGCGGCGCCGCGCGGCGAAACGGACTCGTCCGCGGTAGGCGGAGGGTCAGAGGCGTCGGGACAGACGTCTTACGACGACGCCGCAAAGCGGGCGGAAATAGTTAACGAATATATCGGACGCTACGGCGCCGACGCTTACTGGCAGGACGAGTATATCGAATTCAGATACTTTCTTGTAAACGGCGACGGCGTAGTCTGTCTGCTCGCCGTTCCCGACGCCGTTCAGACTACCGCGATACCTTTTTTGTCCGTGGCGCGCGTCGAGCAGGTGAACGCGGGAATTATTATCGTTGTAAAGGTTTTCGACAAGAGCGGCGGTTCGATTGAAATAAATCTGAACGGTGAAAAAGCCGCGGAGCTCGTAAAAAGGCTCGGAAAATAAAAATATAAAAAAGTCCCGCCGCTCATTTGAGCGGCGGGACTTTTTTTATTTGCCTTTTAGAATCGGCGAGAGGTATTTATAGACGAGGAAGGCGACGCCGACCGAGATCATGAACTTTAAGAAGGTGAAGGGGACGTTGAAAATCAAAATCGCCGCCGCGAGGGAGGGGGTGGAGGGGAGGATTGCCCGATACATCCCCAAAATGGCCTCGGCGGGCATCATGGTCATATAAAAGGGGTATGCGATAAACCAGTTTACGGGGAAGCAGACGGCGGCCGAAAGGGCCGCGCCCGAAAGGGAGCCGATAAGCGCCGTTTTGCGGCTTTTGCGGCGGCTGTAGATAAGTCCCGCCGTCAGAACGAAGACGGCGCCGAGTAAGAAATTGGCAAGCTCGCCTATTCCCGCCGAGCTGCTCGTTATGAGCTTGAGAAGGTTTTTCACGAGGCAGACGGCGACGCCGTATCCGCCGCCGTAGGCGAAGGAGCAAAGGAGCGCGGGGAGCTCGGAAAAGTCGAGCTTTACAAACGACGGAATCACGGGAACGGAAAATTCGAGAAGCTGGAGGACGAAGGCGACGGCCGCCATGACCGCCGTGAAGACGAGTTTTCTTACGAATTTGGTTTTTGTTCTTTCTGCCATATTACGCCTTTCCGTATCGGGGAAAAAATAAAGCGTTCCTCCCGGAACGCCAAAAGCGCGGCAAAGCCGCATACTCTTTCATCCGGACTGTACCGTCGGCTCCGTAATTTCAACGGATCGGCGCCTTTCGGCGTTAGCGGGCTTTTACCGCCGGTGGGGAATCTCACCCCGCCCCGAGTGCGTAATTATTATAATACGAGGACGGCTTTTTGTCAACCGCGGTGTTGAAATATATGATGAAAAATATTATAATATTTACAGAGGTGGGAATATGGTCCTTCACAATATCGATCCCGTTTACGACGAAAACTCGAGGATGCTTATCCTCGGGAGCTTTCCGTCGGTAAAGTCCCGCGAGACGGGCTTTTTCTACGGGCATCCGCAAAACAGGTTCTGGAAGGTTTTGGCGGCGGTCTTCGGGGAGAGGACGCCCGCGACCGTTTCGGAGAAAAAAGCCATGCTTTTAAGAAATAACGTCGCCGTTTGGGACGTTATCAAAAGCTGCGAGATAACGGGGTCTTCGGATATTTCGGTGAAAAACGCCGTCCCCAACGACGTGGCGGCGATTGTTAAGAATACGAAGATAACGAGAGTTTACACCAACGGGGCGCTGGCGTCGCGCCTTTACGAAAAGACGCTCGAAAAGAGGGTCGGCATTAAGGCGACGCCTCTGCCGTCGACAAGTCCCGCCAACGCGGCGTGGTCGCTTCCGCGGCTGACGGCCTTCTGGAGCGCGGCGCTGAGGGAAAAATAAAACGCACCGCCGTAGCGGTGCGTTTGGAGCTGCTAACGCGAGTCGAACGCGTGACCTCATCCTTACCAAGGATGCGCTCTACCTACTGAGCCATAGCAGCGTTTTTATAAAGCCATAATATTATAATGCCTTTTTCGGCGGTTGTCAATAGCGATTTTCGAAAAAAGAGGAAAAGGTGAAAATTGCTTTTATTGTTGACTTTTCGGTCGAATTATTTTAATATATATACATATAGTTTTCGGAGGCTTAACGTTATGAGAAAGGTTACGGCGATAATAATGGCTCTGTTTTTACTTACGGGCGCTTTCGCGGCTTTCTCCGCCTGCCAGGGCGGAAGTCCCAACCCGACGCCCCACGACGAGGCGATCTTTTCGACGGGGCTGACGGGGTATCAGTCGCTCGAGGCCATGAGGGCTGACGGCGAAAAGGCGGTCACGAGGAGGACGGCTTATTACGAAACGGCCGTTTTTTCGGGTATCGACAAGCTTTCGGAGATATCGGAAGAGGATATTGACAAGCAGCTCGGGAACTACAAGGGCGAGGCGGCGGCAAACGAGAGAAAGGCGCTAGCAATAGCCATGAGAAAGAGATTCATCGTAAAGCAGGCGGGCGGCGTGCCGCTTGACGAGCCCGTCTCGGGCGCGGAGCTCGCTTATACGATGGTTTATATCGCGGGATATTTCGACGAGCTCGAGGAGGAAAACGCCGCCGAGCTTTTCGGGAAATACATAAACGCGTCCGCGGCGGCAAAGGCCGCCGTGAAGAAAGAGACCGTGACCGCGGCGGAGTTTTACGAAGCCCTTTACGGACTTATGCAGACGGTGACGGCCGACGGCGTCCAGATAGGAAACAGGCTTGTGACGGGCGGACTTGTCGACGAAAAGACGGCACTTGCGGCGGGTCTTTCGGACGGCTATTTCGCGAAAAGGATCGATTACGCCGCGGCGGAGATTGAAGACGTCGACAGAAGCGGCGTAGTGGGCGTGACGCTCGCCTCGAAAAAGGCGGCGGAGCTTCGGGAGCTTTTGGACTGCTACAGGGGCGGCTCGGCGGAGCTTATTAACGCCGTGAACCGCGCAAAGAGGGTGGTCGCGGCGGCGGAGAAGGACGCCGAAAACTATTTTAAGAAGTTAAAGAGAGAGCAAAACGGCAGTCTCGCGGCGGCCCTTACCGTCGGGGACAGAAAAGCGGCCGTGACGAAGATAGCGGCGACGGCGCCGACGGCGACCAAGACGTCCGGCGAAGTTACGCTTGAAAACGCCTATTCGAAGTTTACCTTCTCGCTTAGGCCCTTCGCGATGACGGGTTATTACAACAAGGAAGTCGGCTCGGAGATGCTCGCCGAAAAGGCGCCTGTCTTCAGCTTCGAGTATAATTACGAAAGCTATTCGGGCGAAAACTGCGAGGTAAAGTCGGCCGTTATAAGCGGCGACACGGAAAAGACCCTTACCGTCACCTTCAAGGCGGCGGGCGGCGCGCTCGAGCCCGTTTTGACCGTAAAGCTCGGCGAGGGCCCTGAGGCGAGCTTTGATTTCACTATTAAAAACCTGAAGGATGAAAGCGTCAGCTTCAAGCCCGTTTTCCCCGACCTCGGCACGATGATAATAGGCGGCGACTGCGTCGACGATATGTATATGTATCCGCGCAAGGGCGGCGTAATCTCCGATAAGAAAGGGACGTTCAAAAACGGTCTGAAGGTCACCTACGGCGGCGGCGTCACCTTCCCCGTGGTCGACCTCTTTACGCCCGACGGAAAGGGCGGAAGCTATCTCATACTCAAATACGATTTTCTGCAGGTAAAGGATATCTGCTTTGTGAAAGACCCGCGCTACGGAAGCAAGCTTTACGTCTCCTATTACGAAAGAGACCTCGAAGGAGGCGACACCTGGACCTGCGCAACGGCGGCCGTCGGGTCGCACCCGGGCGACTGGTATAACGCCATTACGGCTTACAAGGATTACGTCGCGACGTGGTATGATTTCAGCGCCGAAAGTCCCGCGCTCGACGGAAATATACAGTTCAAGCAGGTTTTCGTCAAGCAGGGAACGAAGATAGTCAAGGAGCTTTCGGAGGAGGGAAAGAGCCCGTCGGAGCTTGTCGAAGGGATATTCGACCTCGGCAAGCGTTTTGCGGGATATCAGACGCTCCACTGGTTCGACTGGTGGAACAATCTCGGAGACTACGATTATTACGCGGGTTACGGCGGTTTCACGGAAGTGAGGAACGTCGCCGACGTCGTCCATACGCTCGGAAAGAAGTTCAGCCTCTACACCGAGGGCATTCTCGCGAACACCTATTCGAACGTCTATCTCGAGCTCGGAAACGATATTTACAGGCTTACGAAGGACGGCAAGCTCCAGGTCAACAACGGAAGCTACGACTGCACCTGCCATCTTTCGGTTTACGGCGACATTTATGTTGAAAAGCTTACGAATATAATTGAAAATATGCCCGTGGATATAGTTTATCTCGACCAGTTCGGCAATCAGACGGCGTCGGAGTGCTACAATCCCAAGCACGACCACGCCGACCACTACTGCGTGCTGGCGGGGCAGATAGACATTCTGAAGAGGCTTCGCGATAACATAAACGCGATAAGGCCGGGGGTGGCCGTCGGCGGCGAATATCCGATGAGCGACTACGCCTCGCAGTATACCTCCTACGTTTTCAATTACAACAACAGCATGTGGTTCACCGGTCTTGACGGAGTGAGAACCGAGCCGACGGCAGACCTTTACACCTTCTTATTCCCCGACGTAAAGCTTTACAATATAACCATAAGGGCGAACAACGGCTCCTATTACGACGAGAAGAACAATGCCGCGACCGATTACATAGAAGACCTCGAGTCTTTGAAGCTCGTCTTTTTCAACGGCGAGGGCCGCTGGCACGACGAGGGCTACACCGGCTGGCCCGAGGGCTGCGAGGAGTTCGTCTGCAAGTCGCAGCGCGCCGTCGAGGCGTTCGAGGACGTCTTTATGGGTAAGGACAAGACCCCGCTTTTGCCGACCGACAAGGAAGACGTTTTCGTAAACAGGTTTGTTTCAGAAGACGGCGGCACCGTTATTTTCACGGTGCTCAACAAGTCGGGTAAGGAAGTCGAGAATATCACCTTCCCGCTTGAGAATGCCGAAGGCTTCGCTTTCTTCGAGCTTCTTTCGGATAAGGAAGTTTCTTATAAGGTTGAAAACGGACTCGTCACCGTGGCGGTGACGGTCGCCGACGGCGACGTCGCGGGTATCGCGGCCATTAAAAACTGACGGAGTGATAGTATGTTTAACGCCGAAGAGTTTACGACAAAGATAATATCGCCCTCCAAGGACGGAAATCCCGTCGTCATGTGGTTCTGGAACGGCGAGATAAACGAGGCGGACATAAGAAAGTTTATCGCCGCCTTCAAGGAGCAGGGGATATACGAGTTTTTCATCCATCCCATGTATGACCTGGGGGTGGAGTATCTCTCGCCGCGCTTTTTCGAGCTTATAAAATTCGCCGTCTTCGAGGCGAAGCGCCTCAAGATGAAATACTGGATCTACGACGAATACAACTGGCCGTCGGGCATAGCGGGAGGCAAGGTCCTAAAGGACGGCGACGCCTACCGCTCCAAAGTGCTTTCGAGAATATCCGAGGACGTCAAGGGCGGCGAAA
>JAEEIO010000134.1 GCA_016281405.1 Clostridiales bacterium
CCCTTTACGTAAAGCTTATCCGTGAATATTTTTTTCGCCTTGAAATACTTGTCGTTCTTGCTCATGATATATTCCCCCTTAATAATTTTTCAAAAATCGGAAAGCGCGGTCTGTATTATGAAATTGCCGTAAAACTCCGCCGCAAGCTCGTGCCCTATGGCCGAATGGCGCGGCGCCCATCTTATGTCGTGATGCTCGCAGACGAGGGTCGGTATTTTGTAATGGTTCCACACCCAGCCCTGAAGAAATCCGTCCGCCTTTTCATAAGCGCCGGGAACGTATTCGAGCCTTGTCGGGCTGAAGTCCATTTTCCGCGCGCGAAGCGCCTCGTAAATGTGGTTGCAGGTCCTGCGGCAAACCGCCGAATTGGGCGCCTGGATGCTGAACTGATAGTAAAGATCGTTTTTCAGCGCTATCGACGTGTGGAAATCGATAAGCGCCGCGACCTCGTTTTTATACTGCTCTAAAAGCCACAGCACGTTTATCGTTTCCGCCTGAGTGTGCTTTTCGAAATCGCGGTTTAGGTTGACTCCTTTGGAGTTCGTTCTGACGTGGCCGTTATAAGAGCTCCATACGTTGACTATCGGCACGACGATAAGGCGCACGCCGTCGCGCACGCGCGCAAGTGAACGGTTTGAGCCGTCTGAGCCGAAGCAAAGCTCTAAAAACCGCGCGAGCCCCATATATCCGTCTATCTCCTCGCCGTGGACGCCGCCCGTGAGGAAAAGGGTCTTTTCATATTTTTCGGGCGTGAAGATATAGGCGCGCATATCGTATTTCCCCGAGTCCTCTTTGCCGATGAAAACGCTCTCCGTCTTTCCCGGATAAAGAGGCCTCAGCTTTTTTTCGTAAATGTTTTCATACACCTCGCCGGCGTTCCAGCGGAAATCCGCCCAGCTGTCGGCGTTGCCCATTATATCCTGCTGAGGCCCGGCGTAAAACCATTCGTCGTCCGTGTCATGCCCAAGAATGACGGGCGCTTCGCCTATGTAAAAAGGTATTTTCAGCTTTTCGCCCGTGTATACGACGAGATATTCGTCGCAGCAGTTCGGCGTATAAAGCATCGGGCTTTGGTCGACCGCGCCCTCGCAGAAGCGAAGCCTGTTCGACACCTCGTATGAAAGTGTCTCTCCTTCGGAAAGATCGCGCGGGTCGGTTTTGACCGCCGCGACTCTCAACGCGCCGAGCTTTTCAGGAAATCTCAAAACGTATACGTTCCCGTGCTTCGCCTTGAAGACCGCCGACATACGCTCGCTGTCGTCTCGCGCGACGTAGCCGTGAGTGTCGCCCTGCACGGCGGGATATATCCCCTTTGCGTACATATCCTCTGAATAAATGTTTTTTTCCTCAAACAAAGCGTCGTTTTTGTTTTTCAACTTCATTTCCTCCCGGTTGAGCCGAAGCCGCCCGCGCCGCGCAAGGTGTCCGAAAGCTCTTCGGCGTTCTCGAACTCCGCCTTCAAGTAAGGCGTTATAACGAGCTGGGCGACGCGTTCGCCCGTCTCGACGGTCTGCCGCTCTTTCGACTGATTGTAAAGCGCGACGCATATCTCGCCCCTGTAATCGCTGTCTATAACGCCGACCTTGTTCGCCGGCGCGAGCCCGCGTTTTAATGCGAGCCCGCTTCTCGCGCAAACGAGCCCGACGTACCCGTCGGGTATCTCAATGGCTATGCCCGTGCGTACCGACGCCGTCTCGCCCGGAGATATCTTATGAGTCTCGGTCGAATAGAGATCCGCACCCGCCGAGTTTTCGCTCGCGTAGACGGGCGTCGTCGCGTTTTCGTTAAACACCTTTATCCTGACTTTCATTTTATCATCACCGTTTTCATTTTACAACATTTACGAAAAGATATAAATAGGGCAAAACAAAAAAAGAAGCGATTTTTCGCTTCTTTTTTTGAAAAATATCCGTCTGTATCATTTCGCGGGGTCGGCGCAGACGCCCGTAAAGAGAGGCGTGCCGTCGAAGGCCTGTATCTCGTAGATAAAGGGTCTGTCGAACCTTATCTCAACCGGCTCTTCGGGGTCGAACGCCGCCGTCGCCTTCATTGCTATCTCGGTGTAAGCCGCGGCTTCCGCGCCCTTTTCGTCGACCGCTATGTAGGTGCCCTGCGTGACGGAGGATATACAAAGGCTCTCCTCCGACATTTCGGAGAAATCGGCGTCGGCAAACGCCTTTTTTATGCCCATATCCATAAGGATATCCTCAAGCTTCCACACGTTTTTTATCTTGAACTTGGGAAGCGCCAATATAACGCGGGCTTTTTTCTCCGTCCCGCCCGAAAACGCCGCCTCGCCCATATCGAGCACGGCGCGCGTCCTGCCCGCGACGGGCAGCACCAGCACCATGCGAGAGCCGTCGGCAAACGGGAGAGAGAGCCTTAAAAACCCGTCGCCCTCAAAATACGACGTGCGGTAAGCGCCCTTGTGCATAAAGTCGGTCTCGACGTCGCCCGAGGGCGCGTGGAAGGTCTCCTTGCGGGTCGAAAACTCATGGAAGGGGTCGCTCCAGCGGGAGAGGAAATAAAGGGTGTTTATTATGTCTATCCTCGTGCTCTTATCGGGCTCGCCTTGGTACTCGAGCTTTCCCGCCGTGTGCTCCTTTATAAAGCTCTTTATCTCCTCCGTCGCCTTTTGCGTGTCGGCGAAATCGACCGTTTTCAAAAAGGCGTAAAAGCTTTCGGTCGCCGTTTTGACGTATCCGTCTTTGACAGACGCGTCGTCGTCTATGAAAAGCGCGTTCGCCGTCGTTATTTTATAGTCCTCCGTGTCGGCGTAAAGGCGCTTTATAAGGCTTTCGCAGTCCTTCGCAAGCTCGGGCGCCGACCTTGCGCGCAGAACGGAAAGCATCTCTTCTCGCGTTTCCCCCGCAGAGCCCGCGGCGCAGAGCGCCAGCGCGATATAAAGGCTCAACGGCGAATAACAGCCGTTCTCGTTTTCCGAAAGAACTCTTTTCGCGCTGTCCCGCGTAAACTCCGTTACGGCGTTCAAAAACTCTTTTCTTCCCGCGTTTTCGCCGCGAGTTTTCAAAAGCCCTTCATAGTCGTCGAGCCCCGCGCTTTGCGGGAACACGGGCGCCGCCGAAACGGGCTCGGGCTTTTTCGCGGGCTTTTCCCCGGGGTTTTCTTCGGGCTTTTCCCCGGGCGGAACGTCCGCGGTCTCCTCCCGCTTATCATCCGTTTTTTCATCCTTCACGGGCGAAAGGGCGGGCGCGTCCTCGTCGGGCGAGTCGTACTCGTCGCAGTAGCAGTCGGGCTCCAAATTTTCCGTATCGTCGGTCTTTTCCGCGAGGGCGTCCGGCTCCGCGGTCTTCCCGCAGGCGCAGGCGCAGAAAATAATGCCGACAGCCAGAATAAGCGAGATGAGTTTTTTCATAAGGACCTCTCCTTTAAGTGATTTTTATGCCGAAAAGATACATATCCATATCGGCGATCTCCCCGTCCTTCTCATCCGAGAGAAAGGAAAAGCCGACGCCCAAATAAAGGGTCTTCCCGTTCTTGTCCACTATCTGAGGAAAGGCGAGGGTCGGGCGCTTTAAGTTTTTCGTCTGGATATAGTTCGTTACCCCGAGGGCTATCCAAAGCACGAGGATGACCGCGGCGAGGATCCGTATCGCTTTGCTGTTCTTCATTTCGGCGTCTCCTTTATATAAGACTTTCCTGATTTGCAAAAGTTCCCAAAAACAGAAGCGGATAGCTTTTCTATCCGCTTCTATTTTACATATAACTCTTGATTTTGTAAAGCACGCCTTTTTCGAGCCGCGACACCTGCGCCTGTGAGATGCCTATCTCGCGGGAGACCTCCATGTGCGTTTTTCCGTCGTAAAAGCGCATCGTCATTATGCGTTTTTCGCGCGGGGTGAGCGAGCTTATCGCCTGCTTTACGGATATCCTGTCGAGCCAGCTGTCGTCCGTGTTCGACGCGTCGCCTATCTGATCCATGACGCAGACCGAGTCTCCGCTTTCCTGAAAAACGGGGTCGAAAAGGGAAACGGGATCGGCTATCGAATCGAGAGCGAAAACGACGTCCTCGCGCGGGAGCTTTAGCTCGGAAGCTATCTCCTCCACCGTCGGCTCGCGCTGATTTTTGTTCATGAGCGCCTCCTTGACGGTAAGGGCGCGGTAGGCGTTGTCGCGCATGGAGCGCGAGACCCGCACGCTTCCGCTGTCCCGAAGATAACGCCTTATTTCGCCGATTATCATGGGAACGCCGTAGGTCGAAAAGCGCACGTCCTGCGTAAGGTCGAAATTGTTTACCGCTTTAATGAGACCTATTGTCCCCACCTGAAAAAGATCGTCCGGATTTTCGTTTCTTCCCGCAAACTTCTGCACCACCGACAAAACAAGCTTGAGATTTCCGCACACCGCCTCGTCTCTCGCCTTCTTATCCCCCGCCCTCGCTTTCTTTATGAGCTTCAGCGTCTCGTCGTTTTTGAGCACGCGGAGCTCGGATGTGTTGACTCCCGAGAGTTCGACTTTTGTTTGCATCATATTCCCACCTTTGCGGGAATATTATTGCCCCGCGGGCGTTTTTTTATTAACCCGCGGGGCGTTTTTCTTATGCTTTTTTAAGTAATTTTCTTATCGCCATTCCCAAAGGCGTCCACAAAAGGCGCGTCAATATGAACTTTTTGTCGGGACGCATATATTTTTTCCTCGCTTCCTCGAAGCCTTCGTTTCCGAGGGTGCGCCAGAAATCCATATGATCCTGCGGCTTTGAAA
>JAEEIO010000014.1 GCA_016281405.1 Clostridiales bacterium
AAGCGCCGTAAGAGAGCAGGTAAAGGCGGCGTGCGACGAGGGCATCCCGCCCGCGCCGACGAGCCTTGTGAAGTCGACCTTCTTTTTGATTATAAGCGTCGAGAAGAATTTGAAAAGCTGAGTGGTTATCCACGCGAAACAGGAACAGATAATATAGTGGTTTATCATCAGCGATCCCTCGTAAGCACCTTGTCGCAAAGATAGAGCAAAAGCCCGTTGTCACGGAATCGCGTGACCGTCGACTTCGCCCTCTCGGCGTATTCGTAAGCCTTCTCCTTAGCCTTTTCCATACCGGCGTATTTGAGATAGGTGTTTTTATCCTTCTTCTCGTCGCTTCCGACGGGCTTGCCGATTTTTCTGACGTCGCCCGTCACGTCGAGGATGTCGTCGGTTATCTGAAAGGCGATACCGAAGCTTCTGCCGAACTCCTCGGCCTCGGGGACGAGGTCGTAGCGCTTTGCGGATATGCACCCTATGGCGCAGCTTGCCGCAAGCAGGTCGGACGTCTTCATTGTATACATTTTGAGGATAAGCTCGTCGTCGACGGGGCCCTTTGCGTCCTCCAGAAGCAGATCTATCATCTGCCCGCCGCAGACGCCCTTGTATCCCGCGTGAGCCGCGAGGCAGGCCGCCGCCTTGGCCGCCGCTTCGCAGTCGGACGGGTTTCTCACGGTCTCGGCCGTTATGAGCCTGAAGGCCTCGGTGAGAAGCGCGTCGCCCGCGAGCAAAGCCGTCGCCTCGCCGAAAACGACGTGGTTGGTCGGCATGCCGCGCCGAAGATCGTCGTCGTCCATACAGGGCATATCGTCGTGTATGAGCGAGAAGGTGTGCAGAAGCTCGACCGCGCCCGCGAACGGAAGCGCTCTGTCGGAGAAGGTCTCGGCGCCTCTCGCCAGCCTGTTGAACTCAAGCACGAGCGAAGGACGGATCCTCTTGCCGCCCGCCATAAGCGAATAGTTCATCGCCTCGGAAAGCTGCTTTATATCTCTGTCGCGCCTGTCGATTATATCCGAAAGATAATCGTTTATCACTCTCGCGTAGTAGCCGAGCCGCTCCTTGGGAGTCAGCGCGTAATGCTTTTCAGGCATCCTTTTCGCCGCCTTCCGACGTCAGAAAGGTCACCTTCTGCTCGGCCTTCCCGAGTATTTCGGTAAGCTCTTTCGAGAGGGCGGCGCCCTCCTCGTAAAGCTTCATCGCCTCGTCGAGCTTGACTGAGCCCGATTCCAGCGCGGCGGTTATTTCTTCAAGTCTTTTTAGTTTTTCTTCAAATCCCATTTCTGAAACCTCACAGTATTACGTCGGTTATTTCGGCTTCCGCCTCGCCTTCGGAAAGGACTATTCTCACGCCGTCGCCTTTTTTGAGGTCGGAGGCGGAAGATACGGTCTTTCCGTCCTTGAAGACGGCGCCGTAGCCTCTTTTGAGGACGGCGCGCGGGTCGAGCGCAAAAAGCTTTGCCGAAAGCAGCGAGACGGCGGCGGTTTTTTCTGAAAGTATATTCTTCGCGCCAAGGTAAAGGCGGGACGAAAGTCCGTCCGTTTCGGCGGCGCGGTCGCCTATAAGCTTTACTATCGCCCTTTGCAGATTTTCGGAAAGGCGGGCGGTCTTTTCCTTTTTGGCCGAGGCGACGCGGGAAAGCGCCGTCGCGGCGCGTCTTTTTGCTTTATCGAGCGCGACTTTCAGCTCCGCGGCGTCGGGGACGGCAAGCTCGGCCGCGGCCGACGGGGTGGGCGCGCGGAGATCGGCCGCGAAATCGCACAGGGTGAAATCGGTCTCGTGGCCGACGGCCGATATCACGGGTATTTCCGAGTTATATACGGCGCGGACGGTCTCCTCCTCGTTGAAGGCCCACAGGTCTTCTATGGAGCCGCCGCCGCGGCCGACTATAAGGACGTCCGCCTTTTTCTCGAGGCAGGCCTTTTTTATCGCCGCCGCTATCTCGGGAGAAGCCGACGTCCCCTGCACAGTCGCGGGGTAGACGAGCACCTCTGCAAGCGGGAAACGGCGCCCGAGGATATTTATTACATCCTGCACCGCCGCGCCCGTGGGCGACGTTACGACTCCGACGGTCTTCGGGTAACGCGGAACGGGGCGTTTATGCTCTTCGTCGAAAAGTCCCTCTTCGTCAAGCTTGGCCTTAAGTTTTTCGTATGCGACCCAGAGGGCGCCGTCCCCCTCGGGGACTATCTCCTCGACGTAAAGCTGATACTGTCCGCCCTTTTCGTAGACGCCTACCTTGCCGAAGGCGGTGACGCGAAGTCCGTCGTAAAGCTCGAAGCGAAGCTTTGAGGCGCTCCCGCGGAACATTACGGCCTTTATGACGCCGCCCTCGTCCTTCAGGGAGAAATAGAGGTGGCCGCTCGCGTAGTGGCCCGAAAAGTTGGAGATCTCGCCCTTGACGAAAACGCCCGCGAGTCTCGGGTCGCCGCCTATCAGCGCGGCGATGTATCTATTCAGTTGCGAGACCGAGAGGACGGGTCTATCCATCAGTTCACTTTTCCTTTTTGGCTTTTAGATATGTTAAAAACGCGATTCCCGCCGCGTTGTCGGCCGAATACCCGGGCGCGGCGAAAAGGACGTTTTCCTTTTCTTTGAGGACGTCGCGGAGTATTTTGCTTGACGACACGCCGCCCGACATTATAACCGTTTCGGTTATACGGGAAAGCGCCTCTTTGACGGCGTAAGCCACCGAGAGGGCGGCGTAGCGGGCGACGTCGGCTTCGGGCGCTCCCCGCTTTATCATTTCTGCGGCCTTGTTCTCGACTCCCGAGAAATTAAAGCGGCCGTTTCCGAAGCATTTCAAAAAGTCGGGTCTGTCCGACGACAGCGCGGCCTTATCGACGGCCGCCCCCGCGGGAAAGCCGTATCCGAGCGCGACGCCGACGCGGTCAAGGACTTGTCCCGCGCTTATGTCGGCCGTCGCGGCGACTATTTCGGCGTCGAAGCCGTCGCCCTTCGAAACGACCTTCAGAAGCTCGGTGGTGCCGCCCGAGAGGTGGAAGGCGTAAAACGCTTTGCCCTCTTCAAAGAGGTCAACGCGGCCTATCGAGTAAAGCGCCGCGGCGATATGTCCCTCCTGATGGGAAAAGCGGTATATCGGCGCTCCCGACGCGGCGGCCGCGGATGAGGCGGCGGAAACGCCCGCCAGGAAGCAAGGCATATAGGAGCCTTCGACGTTTCGGGGTCTGTCCGACGCTCCGACGGCGGCGTACGGGCCTTTTTCGGCCTTCTCAAAGAGAAGCGGCAGATTTTTGGTGTGCTGAAAAAGGGCGTCCCGCTGACGAAGGCCGGGCATATCGCCCGAGTCGAGAAGGATTTTATTCATTTTCATATCCGCGCCGTCAAAGACGGCGACGGAGGTGGTGTAGTTGCTCGTGTCGATACCGAGAGTTTTCATTTTTCGGCTTTGTCGCGGGAATAGCTGCCGAGCACGCCGTTTATAAAGGCGGGCATATCCTCGGTCTCGAACTCCTTTGCGAGCTCGACCGCCTCGTTGACGGCGACGTTTTCGGGTATCTCGCCCTCTTTCATCTCAAATACGGCCATACGGAGTATGGCGAGCGCGACGGACGAGATACGCGACAGCTTCCAGTTTTTGAGATATTTCGAGATTATGCCGTCAAGTTCCTCCTTGTCGGAGAGGACGCCCGTCACGGTCTTTCGGATATATTCGGTGACGGCAAGTCCCC
>JAEEIO010000135.1 GCA_016281405.1 Clostridiales bacterium
CATCGAGGCGGGCTTCTCTTCTGTTATGTTCGACGGCTCGAAATACCCGATAGCCGAAAACATCGAAAAGACCAAGGAGCTTGTCGGTATTTGCGATAAGCTCGGACTCTCCATCGAGGCCGAAGTCGGAGCCATAGGCGGCGAAGAGGACGGCGTCATAGGCGGCGGCGAAGTCGCCGACCCCGCCGAGTGCAAGATGATAGCCGACCTCGGCGTCACCATGCTTGCCGCGGGCATAGGCAACATCCACGGCAAGTATCCCGCCAACTGGCAGGGCCTTCGCTTCGACGTGCTTGAAAAGATAAAGGCTCTGACGGGTGACAAGCCCCTCGTCCTCCACGGCGGCACCGGCATCCCCGCCGATATGATAAAGAAAGCCATAAGCCTCGGCGTCGCAAAGGTCAACGTCAACACCGAGTGCCAGCTCTCTTTCGCGGCCGCGACGAGAAAGTATATCGAGGAAGGCAAAGACCTCGAAGGCAAGGGCTACGACCCCCGCAAGCTCTTGAAGCCCGGCTACGAAGCGATAAAGGCTACCGTCGCCGAAAAGATAGAACTTTTCGGTTCCGCCGAAAAAGCTTAAAAAAAGTGTTGACAAATTAAAAATTTGTGTTATAATACTGCCATCTGACCGAAGACAGCAGGTTTCCGAAAGGATATAATCTGTAAAAAGGCCTGCCGAGGAAGAGCAAACACAGGATTTCTGCGCTCCTCGTTTCGGTACGGGGAGCGCTTTTTTATCCCCGTCCGGTCAGGTAAAAATACGGGAGGTGAAACAGCAAATGCCCAGCAAGCAAGCACTTGAAACCAAAAAGGCGGCGGTTGACGCCCTCGTCGAGAAATTCAAGGGAGCCGTAAGCTGCGTGATGGTCAACTACAGCGGCATCACCGTCGCGGCCGACACCAAGCTCCGCTCCGATTTCCGCAAGGCAAACGTCGAATACGTCGTCGCGAAGAACACTCTCATCAAGCTCGCTCTCAAGGAATCCGGCGTCGAAGGCCTCGACGACGTGCTGAACGGCAACACCGCCGTCGCCATCGCCAAGGACGCGACCTCGGCAGCCAAGATAGTCTGCGAGTTTGCGGAGAAAAACGACTTCTACACCGTTAAAGGCGGCTTTATGGACGGCAAGCCCGTCGACGTCGCCACCATCGAAGCGCTGGCCAAGATACCCTCGAAAGAGGTCCTTATCGCCAAGCTCCTCGGAAGCCTCAAGTCGCCCCTTTCCAGCTTCGTGTATATGCTTAACGCAGTCGCGGAGAAGAACGCGTAAAGCCGCGTAAAAACTTAAAAATTATTTGGAGGAAAATTACAATGACTAAAGAAGAAATCATCGCCGCCATAAAAGAAATGACGGTCATCGAGCTCAACGAGCTCGTAAAAGCCTGTGAAGAGGAGTTCGGCGTTTCCGCCGCCGCTCCCGTAGCCGTCGCCGCCGGCGCGGCCGCCCCCGCTGCCGAAGAGAAGACCGAATTCGACGTCGTTCTCGCCGAAATAGGCCCCAACAAATTAAACGTCATCAAGACCGTCCGCGAGATCACCCAGCTCGGTCTCGGCGAAGCCAAGGCTCTTGTCGAGTCCGCTCCCGCCAAGATCAAGGAAGCCGTCTCCAAGGACGAGGCCAACGCCCTCAAAGCCAAAATCGAAGAGGCCGGCGCCAAGGTCGAACTCAAGTAACTTCCCGAATAGAAAGCCCCGTCGAGAGACGGGGCTTTTATACACTTCAAAACGAGTGATATGAAAAACGAAACCGTCCGACTCAACGCATCGGACGGTTTTTGGTGACGCCTAGGGGAATATCTCGCCCTCGCTTTGCTCGCTTGGGTGAGCGTCGAAACAGCCCGCAGGGCTGTTTCTCTGTCATTCGCTCGCCGCATGCGCGGCGGCGAACTCCCGCTCACGGTTCGATTCCCCTTGTCATGAATAAAAACTGTCGGCCCCACTTTGTGAGGCCGACAATTTTTGGTGACGCCTAGGGGAATCGAACCCCTGTTACAGCCGTGAAAGGGCCGTGTCTTAACCGCTTGACCAAGGCGCCTTATGGTAGCGGCAGTCGGATTTGAACCAACGACCTGTCGGGTATGAACCGAATGCTCTAGCCAGCTGAGCTATGCCGCCACGTTTTTAACAAGCCTTGATATTTTAATATATTTCGCCGCTCTTGTCAATAGATAAAGACGAAAAAAGTAAAACATTTTTGCCTGCCTCGTTTTAAGTCGACGTATTGACTTTCGTTTGGCTTTGTAATATAATTGTATCAAATCTTTTAAGGAGATAAACGTATGAAAAAAGCAGCGGCATTATTCTTAGCGGTATTCATGGTCGTCACCCTCGTCGCCTGCGCGGCGGGAGGTCCCGAGCTCGGAACCTACAACGGCGTTAAGGGCAAATTCGTCGGCGATACCGAATGGTCGACCGAGGATGAGTTCAGCATCGAGCTGAAAGCGGGCGGAAAAGGCGTCTTCAACCGCGAAGGCGAGTCCTTCGACGTCACCTGGAAGCTCGAGGGCGAAGTCTTCACGATGACCGAGACCTTCTTAGGGCTCTCTATAGAATACACCGGAACGCTCAAGGACGGCGTGCTCGACATCTTCAACAACGACCCCGAGGACGATTTAACTTACGAATACGTGCTTGAAAAGAATTAACGTATAAACGGTCAGACAACTCTCCCGACGGTTGATTTCTCCCCACTCAACCGTCGGTTTGTTGTTTTTTTTAACGCCGCGGGCTATCATAGTAGCGAAAGGAGGCGGCAATGCCTTGGATCAGGAAAAGATCGGCGAATTCATTTCCGAAAAAAGAAAAGAAAAAGGTCTGACGCAGGCGGAGCTTGCGGAGAAGCTTGGCATCACCGACAGAGCGGTGTCGAAATGGGAGCGCGGAAAATCGCTTCCCGACGCGTCGATAATGCTCGAGTTATGCTTTATTCTCGGTATCACTGTAAACGATTTATTAAGCGGGGAGGTAGTTTCAATGGAGAACTACGGCAAAGAAAACGAAAAGAATTTAATCGAAATGGTAAAGCTGAAAGAGGCGTCCGACAAAAGGCTTTTAAGCCTTGAGATAGTTATAGGCGTTATTTCGTCGCTGTTTCTGTTCTCGACCGTCGCGGCGGGCGCGTGGCTCGGAAAGAGCGGCGCCGAGGTCTGGATCCCGGTAGTTGTGATATGCTTCGGATTTTTGCAGTTTATCGTCGCCATGGCCTTCAGCATCCGCGTCGAGCAGGTTGCGGGATATTACGAGTGCAAAGAATGCGGGCACAGATACGTCCCGAGCTACGTAAGCGTTCTGTTCGCCATGCACACCGGCCGCACCCGTTATATGAAATGCCCCGAATGCGGCAAGCGCTCGTGGCAGAAAAAGGTCGTAAGCAAATAAGCTATAATAAAGAAGCGGAAGGGTCAACCCTTCCGCTTCTTTTGTTTTTCATCCTTGGGGAGCACAGGCGCCTTTATCTTTTTGAAAAGCTTTTTTACGCCTCTGAGAAGGTGGCCGTTCGCCATATCGGCGGCGCCCTCGGCGAAGTTGTAGGGGAACTTTCTGCCCGCGTTCATCGATATCGAGCGAAGCGAGTTGCTCCCGAGCGACTTGCCGAGGAAGAAGGCGTCTTTCAGGTTGTTATCGCGTTCAAGGCCCTCGGAACGCTTTTTGGCTCTTTTCATCTGCTTGTTTACGACGCCCATGGCTGCTGAATAGAGTATTCTGCCGACGAAGCTCTGGCGAAAGTCCTCGAAGCGGCTCTCGGGAGTTATGGGTAAGAGCTTCTGGGGCTTCGGCACGGGCGCGCCGTAGACCTTTTCGAAGACGGCGTCGGATACGGAGGCGGGGTCGGCGTAGGCTGCAAGCGTCTCACCGTCGTAGGGAGTGGGGAGTTTCTCCCCTTCCAGCTCGAGCGGGAGGAAGAGGACGGGAGTCTCGGCGTCCTTGCAGAATTCGAAGATATATCGGCCCGTTTCGAGCGTAAAGCGGTTTTCCTTTATATTGAAATAGCGAAGGTCGTCTTTTTTTACGGTAAGCGTCACGCGCTTTTTCGCGCCCTTTTTGAGTCTTATTTTTTCAAAGGCGCGAAGCTCTCTCTTCGGCTTGAAAACGTCGCTTTCGGGGGCCGAGACGAAGAGCTCTACGCCCTCGGCTCCGTCGCGGTCTCCGACGTTTTCGACCTCGCAGGAGGCTTTTATTTCATCGCCCTTATCCTCTATTTCGGCGTCGCGCCATAGGAAAGACGTGTATGAAAGTCCCGAGCCGAACGGAAAGGCGGTCTTTTTGTTTACGGTCGAATAGTAGCGGTAGCCGACGAAGACGCTCTCTTTGTATATCTCGTTTTTCTTCTTGCCGAAGAGGTCGCCGTAGGGGACGTCGGCGTAGCTTTCGGGCCAGCTTTCCGCAAGTCTCCCCGCGGGCTCGGCCTTGCCGAATAGAAGTTTTCTGACGGCCTCGCCGCCGTTCTGACCGGGGAGATACATGTTGAGTATGGCCGAAAGTCTGTCTTTGAAAGGCATTTCGAAGGGCGATCCGCCGAAGAGGACGGCCGCGACGGGTTTGCCGGTCTCCAGAAGCGCTTCAACGAGGTCGAGTTGGTTTTCGGGGAGGCGCATGGAGTCACGGTCGCACCCCTCGCTCTCGTCGTAGTCGGTGAGGCCTATGAAGACGACTATTTTGTCAAAGGCGGCGCTCGCTTTGACGGCTTCGGTGACGAGTTCGCGGTCGAAGGGCGTTTTTCTCTCGCGGTAGCCCTTGCAGTAAAGATATTTCACGCCGGCCCCGTCGAAGGCGGCGCGGGGCGAGGTGACGCGCCAGGCGTTTATAAGGGAGCTTCCCGCGCCCTGATAGCGCATTTTATCGAACATCTCGCCGCAGACGAAAAGGGTCTCCCCTTCCGAAAGGGGCAGAACGCCGTCGTTTTTCATGAGGACGGCGCAGTCGGCCGCTATATCGGCCGCAAGGCGGTCGTTTTCGGCAAGGTCGGCTTCTTTGCGGCGCGCCTTGCATTTTTCGCCGAAGCGAAGGACGCTTGCAACCGCGCGGTCGAGGTCCTCTTTCGAAAGCTCGCCCGAGGCGAGAGCGTCCTTTATGCGTTTGCGGCAGACGAGGGTGTCGCCCGGCATTTCGAGGTCGAGACCCGCTTTTATGCTCTCGGCGCGATCGCGGACTCCGCCCCAGTCGGTCATGACGAGGCCGTCGTAGCCCCATTCGCCGCGTAGGACGTCGCCTATCAGGCGTTTGTTTTCGCTGCAGAATACGCCGTTTAGCTGATTGTAGGCGCTCATAACGGCGTAGGGCTTCGCCGTTTTTATTACGGGCTCGAAGCTTTTGAGATATATCTCGCGCAAGGCTCTTTCGTCGACCACGCTGTCGCCGACGAAGCGGTAGTTTTCGCAGTTATTGGCCGCGAAATGCTTGAGACAGGCGCCGACACCCTCCGACTGTATGCCCTCGGTCTCGGCCGAGGCCATCGAAGCGGAGAGAAGCGGGTCTTCGGAGAAGTATTCGAAATTTCTTCCGCAAAGCGGGTTTCTCTTTATGTTGGCGCCAGGGCCCAAAAGCAGGTCGACGCCGTGATTCCGGCACTCTTTCGCTATTCCCTTCCCGACGGCGTAGGCGTTTTTCGGGTCCCAGCCCGAGGCGACGGCGGCCGCGGTCGGAAAGGCCGTGGCCTTTTCGCTTACCGATATGGCGTTGTTCTCTTTAGAGACGAGCTTTCTGAGTCCGTGCGGGCCGTCGGAAAAGCTCCGCGCCTCGATGCCGAGCCGCGGGACGGGGTTGGTATACATGAAATCGGTGCCGGAGACGAGGGCTATTTTCTCGTCCTCGGTGAGCTCCGAAAGCAGTTTCTCAATATCCATTATCTTCTCCGTTTGGAAGGTTTATTTTGCGAGGACAGCGGCGATAAGTCTGCTTGTGACGGCTATCGACGGAAGGAAGCAGCGTTCCTTCGGGGAGTGGGGCTCCAAGACGTCGGGGCCTATCGAGACTATGTCGGTATCGGGCGAAAGGGCGGCGAACATGCCCGTTTCGAGACCCGCGTGGATGGCCGTCGCCTTCATTTCGCGGCCGCTTTGTTCTTTATAGGCCGAAAGGACGGCGGACAAGAGCGCGTTATCCTTTTTATACTCCCACGCCGACGATCCGCGGGCGTTTTCTATCGAGAAGCCCTTATCGGCGGCGAGGTCGGAAAGGCGTTTTTTGAGGACGTCGAATTCTTTGGTTTCGGAGCTTCTTATCATGAAGCCGAAGGAGGCGAGGCCCTCGGCTACGTCGGCGGTGCCGAGGTTGGAAGAGCTTTTGACGAGGCCTTCTATCTCCTCGGACATGGAGTAAACGCCGTCGAAGCTCTCTAAAATAAAGTCGAGAAGCGGCGCGGGGTCTTTGATCGCCGAGGCGGGCGCGGGAGCCGCTCCCACGGTTATCGAAATACCGTCTTCCACGCCCTTGTATTCGTCGGCGAAACGGGTTTTACAGGCGGCCGCGACGCCTTCCAGTCGGGCGACGTCGGCGGCGTCAAGAGTTATGACGGCCTCGGCGTCGGCGGGTATGGCGTTTTTGGCCTTGCCGCCTTTGAACGAGGCGAGCTCGAAGGGGACGCCGCTTTCCTTGGCGTCTTTCAAAACGGCGGCAATGGCCCTTACGGCGTTCAGACGTCCCTCGTGGATCATCATGCCTGAGTGGCCGCCTTTGAGGCCGTTTACGGCGATTCTTGCGGCGGAGGCTTTCTTAGGAGCGGACGCGGCCAAGCGGCAGACGGCGTCGCACGAAAAGGCGCCCGCCGAGCTGACTATGACGGTGTCGGACTCCTCGGAGTCTACGTTTATCAGGTTTTTGGCGCCCTTTATATATTTCGCGTCGAGGTTTTCGGCGCCTTTCATCGAGGTCTCCTCGTCGACGGTCGTTATGAAGCGGACGGGGCCGTGGGGCGCATCGGAGGTGAGGATATCCATAATTATCGCGCTTCCCATACCGTCGTCGGCGCCGAGCGAAGTGCCGTCGGCGCGGAGCCAGTCGCCGTCGGCGACCGTCACGACGGGGTCTGTAAGTGGGTCGAAGGCCTTGCCTTCGGCGGCGACGCAGACCATGTCCATGTGGGTCTGTAAGACGGTGAGCGGCGCGGTCTCGGGACGGTCTTTGGCGGGGACGTCTATTATCACGTTGCCGACGGCGTCTTTTCGGGCGGCAAAGCCGTGAGAGCGCGCCCAGGAGACGAAAAAGTCGGCTATTTTTTCGGTGTGGCCCGATTTGTGCGGCACGGCGGCTATCTTTTCAAACTCGGAAAGCGCGCCTTCGATTATTTCTTTATCTGTTCTCATAACGGGCTCCTTTTGCTTTTATAACAATATTATACCACAAAAATACAGAGATAAAAATATCTCTGTATCGTTTTTCAGCGTATAAACGAGGTGCGGACGCGGGGTTCGTTCTCGGGGAGACCGTATTTTTCTTTGCCGAGGGCGACGGCGCGCATAAGGAAGACCATATTTTGGGCGACGACGCGGGCGTTGCGGAGACCTTCGGCGTCCTCCTCTATCTCGCCTTTCGCGCCGCCGAAGCCGTTATTCCAGTAGTCGCCCGAGGCGACTACCATCTGATTTATTGTGAAATATTTGTTAAGTTCGTCGAAGGTGGCGACGGTGCCCGCGCGGCGCGCGACGGCAAAGGCCGCGCCGACCTTCATCCGAAGGTCGCATTTTATGCTTCGGAACATTCTGTCGAGGAGCGAGACAAGGGTGCCGTTTGCCGAGGCGTAATAGACGGGGGAGGCCAAAAGAAGTCCGTCGCACTCTGCAAACTTTTTTCCGAGCTCCGTCGCCTCGTCGTTAAAGACGCAGGCGTCGTGGGTGACGCAGTAGCCGCAGGCGGCGCAGCCTCTTATCGCCTTATTGCCGACCTCGAATAGTTCGTATGAGACGCCTTCTTTATCGAAAACGGCCGCGGCCTCGCGGATAAGGCGGGCGCAGTTGCCGTCCTTTCTCGGACTGCCGTTTATAATAAGAACTTTCATGTTTCTATCCCCTTTCACATTATATTATACCGCGTTTTCGTCTTTTTTGCAAGGGCGGGCGGTATTGTTATTTATATGCGGGAATGGGAAAAAATAACCCCCGCCAGAGGGCGGGGGTTATTATTAATGCTATAATCAGAACTGGAATTGATTGGGATAGGCGATTACTTCAAACGACGCGACGTTGGAAGACTTTATATCTGACGTCAGGCTTATGGCTTCAAAGCCTATTTTTTCGCCTACTCCGATATCGTCCGAAATGATCGTATATTTAATACCTATAACATTTTTATTCTTATCATAAAGAATGACGGCAACGTAAACAAGCGACTGTTCGTCATCCGTATCGTTTTCAACCCTTCCGATTACCTTTAAGCCGGTATATTTGTCGTCTTTGAGCTGAAGGTCGGAGGTCTTAAGTCTTATGCATTCGACCTTTGCCTTGTCGACGTCGGGATGTAGAATCGCTTTTATGTTTTTCGTTTCATTTCCATCGTAAGTCGTTTCCTGGAAATAATAGCCGGTCTCTCCGGGTTTTATGACTTCGGGATAAACGCTTACGTATTTAAGGGTCTGAATGAGTTTCCCGTCGCTTGTTTCGAGGTCTATAGAGCTTGACGAGAGATAAAGATCGGTCTTACCGTCGTTTATTATCGGCACTATCACTCTGACCCATTTTGTGTTGATCGAGTTCGTCCAAACAGTTACCGTGGCCTCCCCAACTTTATAGCTTTCCTTGGCGGCGGTGGTTGAGCTTGTGTTGGTGTTGGATTTTCCGGAATTATTCCCGCTACCGGAAGGTTCGTCCGTTATTATGAGGCACCCGCTTAAAACGGGCAACAACATAAAAACAACAAGGGCAAGCGCAATAATCGGTTTTACAATTTTTTTCATTTTTCTTCTCCTTTAAGAATGATGATAATATTATAGCCCGATTACGGGCTATTGTCAATAATAAATTATCATTTACAATAGTATTGGGTGATAAAAATGATAATTTACAACAAGCTTTGGGAGACGATGAAGAAGAAAAACGTCTCGCAGTATGCGCTTATCAAGCGCTACGGCATCAGCACGGGACAGCTCGACAGGCTCAGAAAAAACGAAAACGTAAGCACCCACACCCTTGACCTTCTCTGCTCCATCCTCGGGTGCGGGCTTGGCGATATAGCGGAATACGTTAACGAAAACAAATGACAAGACGGCGGCACCGTCTTGTTTTTTTCTGTTGCAAACTTACGGGGTTTCGGGTATAATTGAATTATAAAGTAACGGGGGCGTATGCAATGAAAAAATACATCCTTGCTCTCGACGAGGGCACGACAAGCGCGAGAAGCATCCTCTTCGACCGCGATATGAATATCGTCGCCGTGGCTCAAAACGAGGTGCCGCAGATATTCCCCAAGCCCGGATGGGTCGAGCAAAATCCGCTCGAGATCTACGCGAGCCAGTTCGCCTCGATGACCGAGTGCGTCGCCCGAAGCGGCATCTCGCCCGACGAGATAGCCGCCGTGGGCATCACCAATCAGCGCGAGACGACGGTCGTGTGGGAAAAGGCGACGGGACGTCCCGTATATAACGCCATTGTGTGGCAGTGCCGCCGCACCGCGGACATCTGCGACGAGCTTGTCAAAGGCGGACACGCCGACGAGATCGCCGAAAAGACGGGTCTTAAAATCGACGCCTATTTCAGCGGCACGAAAATAAAGTGGATACTTGATAACGTCGAAGGCGCGAGGGAGAAGGCCGAGAGAGGCGAGCTTCTTTTCGGCACCGTCGACACATGGCTCATGTGGAAGCTTTCGGGCGGAAAAATACATCTGACCGACAACACCAACGCCTCCCGCACCATGCTCTATTCGCTTTCAAAAAGCGATTGGGACGACGGACTTTTAGATATTTTAGGCGTGCCGAAGAGCATGCTCCCGGGCATTAAAAGAAGCGGCGCATACTACGGCGAAATCGACTTTATGGGCGTCAAGCTCCCCATTTGCGGGGTGGCGGGCGACCAGCAGTCGGCGCTTTTCGGCCAGTGCTGTTTCGAGTCGGGCGAGATGAAAAACACCTACGGAACGGGTTGTTTCCTGCTCGCGCACACGGGGTCCCGCATAGTTAAAAGCGGTCACGGACTTATAACCACCGCCGCGGCGTCGCTCGAGGGCGAGGGGTCGGAATACGCGCTCGAGGGTAGCGTTTTCGTCGGCGGCGCGGTGATCCAGTGGCTCCGCGACGGTCTGCATTTCATCGAAGAGGCGCACGACAGCGAGTATTTCGCCAAAAAGGTCAAAGACAGCGGCGGCGTTTACGTCGTGCCCGCCTTTACGGGACTCGGCGCGCCGTATTGGGATATGAAGGCAAAGGGCGCGATCCTGGGTCTTACGAGAGGCACCAAAAGGCCTCACATAATAAGGGCGGCGCTCGAGTCGATAGCCTACCAGACCGACGACGTTATAAAGTCGATCGCGGGCGACACGGGCGTAAAGCTTTCGGCCCTTAAAGTCGACGGCGGCGCCTCGGCGAACGATTTTCTTATGCAGTTTCAGGCCGATATTTCGGATATCACCGTCATCCGCGCCGAAATGAAGGAGGCGACGGCGGCGGGAGCCGCTTACCTCGCGGGCATCGCCTCTGGATTCTTCAAGGACAAGGCTGAAGTAAAGGCGCTTTCTTCAAATCACCGCGCGTTTTTACCGCAGATGACGAGAGAAGAGAGAGAAAAGAAGCTTTCGGGATGGCACGACGCCGTCCGCGGATGCAGAGCATATTAAAAGGGAGAAAAAAATATGAAAAAGACCGCTTTTCCCGTGCCGTCCCGTGACGGCGTCCACACCCTCGCGGGCGTGGTTTACGAGCCCGACGGCGCGCCGAAGGGTATTTTGCACGTCGTCCACGGCATGGCCGAGCACATAAGCCGTTACGACGGGTTTATGTCCGCCTGCTGTGAGGACGGATTTCTCGTCTGCGGCTACGACCATCTCGGCCACGGCGGCACCGTGAAGGACGACTCTGAGCTCGGTTTTATAGCCCCCAAGGACGGCTGGAAGCTTTTGGTGAAGGACACGGAGAACTTCCGCGAGGCCGTAGAAAAGGCATACGGCGCCCTTCCCTACCTGCTTTTCGGTCACAGTATGGGGTCGTTTGTCGTAAGACTGGCGTCGGTCATGAACCGCAAACCCGACAAGCTTATCGTCATGGGCACGGGCGGCCCCAACCCCGCCGCGGGGGCGGGTATCGCCATGGCGGGGATCATCGGCGCCTTTAAGGGCAAGAACAAATACTCGAAATTTATAGACGATATGGCGTTCGGCAAATACAACGAGCGTTTCAAGGACGACCCCGAGCCCGATAAGTTCAGCTGGCTTTCGGTCGACAAGGAGAACAGAAAAAAATACATAGAGGACAAGTATTCGGGTTTCCCCTTCTCCGTCGGCGGTATGAAGGACCTCGTGACCTTAAACAAAAAAAGCTGCGAAAAAAGCTGTTTCGCGCAGATGGATAAGTCCGTCCCCGTTTTGCTCGTTTCGGGCGCAAATGACCCCGTGGGCGGCTACGGCGAGGGCGTAAAGAAGGTTTATGAGATGATGAAGGCCGAAGGCGTTCCCGTCGAAATGAAGCTTTACGACGGCGCGAGGCACGAGATTTTGAACGACTTCTGCAAGGAAGAGGTTATAAAGGACGTGCTCGCCTTTTTGAATAAGTGAATATAAAAGAAAAAACCGTCTGCGGTGCAGACGGTTTTTTTAATTATCTCTTTTTTCGCTTGGTGAAGAGGAAATATATTCCGTAAAAGGCGGCGATATAGACTATGAAGAGAAGGTAGACGGTAAGCGGATACAAAACGGGGCTGCCGCCGACGAGGTTATAGAATATGTCGTAGGGCGTGCCGTCGCCGCGCATCAGGAACATATAGTTATAGGGTATGAGAATATCGGCGACGTAGGCGACGGCGCAGAAGGCCGTGAGGATGCCGAAGGTTATGGGGATATTTTTCTTTTTCATCGAGGTAAGTCCCGAAATGAAGACGTAAAGCGCTGCGAAGCCCGAAATGGCGTGGGTGACGCCCGAAACGACGTTATCGAAGGAGATGACCGGGTAGGCGGCGTAATTCTGCCCCGCGCCGTAGGTGCCGAGCACCGCGCCCAAGAGGCCGAAGACGGCCACGAAGTCCACGGCCGCCTCGCTTATCCTTCCCTTCGTGAAGGCCGCGAGCGGGATGGTGATAAGCTGAATACTGCAAAGGAAAAGCGGGAGCATACGAAGTATCGGCGACGCGTCGCCCTCTCTCACGCAGACGAGAACAATTTTGAAAAGCTCGAAAGAGTCTATGAGGATCGCCGAGACGGCAAGCACCCTTTTCTTGTCTTTTTGCGGCCTGTTACGGTATTTAATTCCGAAAAAGATCGCGAGGCCTGTCATTACCGCCATAAGCGACGAAACGAAAAGCAGATGCTGCCAGGACATATAGCCTTCGGGGATCCTTTCGTATCCGCCGAAACCGAAAAATTCACTCATTGAATAACGCCTCTTATTTAAGTATGAAAGTCATTTCGACGGGGTTGTGGTCGGAATAGGCGAAGCCCGTGTCGATGACGGCCGAGCTTATCGCCTTGACGTTGGGAGTGACTAAAAATCCGTCGATCGTGAGGACGTATTGTCCCTCGTGGTAGGCCGAGTCGGCGTTACGGCAGCTCGGGACGGGCGAGGTCTCGTCAAGCGGAGCGACAAGCGCGACGTCGAAGCCGTCGAAGGTGCCTTCGGGGATGGGCTGCGCCCAGGTGTATTCGATGTCCGACTTGCCGAAATATTTGGAGGAGTCGCCGAGGATGTCTTTATTGAAGTCGCCGCCGGCGATGCAGTAGTTGCCTTTATTATATTCGGATTGAATATCGTCAAGAAGGAGTTTCAGCTGTTCGGTGGCGATGGCGCCGTCGGACGAGTAGGCCGAGAGGTGAAAGTCGTAAAGTACGAGCTCCTTGCCGCCTTCGACGGCGACGCGGCTTTTGGAATAGCAGCGGTCGAGGTCGAGTAGTTTTGTCAGGCCGTCTTCTATGGGGAGCTCCTTACGCTCGGCGGAGGTTATCGCAAAGGACGAGAAGACCATGAGTCCCGAGCGGGAGGCGCCGTGCGGCTGATAGAGCGGATAGAAAAGGAAGGGCGAATCGTAGTTCTGGGCAAAGGTATAGGTCATCGCGGGGAGAGCGGCGGCGAGGTAGACGCGCTCGTCGACGCGGTAGCTTCGGGTCGAGTCTATGTCGACCTCCTGTATAAGGTAAAAGTCGGCGTTTTCGGAAGCGAGGAAGGAGGATATTTTTTTCAGATTGGCGTCGAGCCGCTCCTTCGACCAGGCCCACGACTCGTGGCCGCCGTCCATAAAGAAGCCGTAGTCGGCCTCGTAGGCGCCGAAACCGACGTTATAGGAGACCATTTTATAGGTTTTGCCCGTCCCGGCGGCGGCGGTGACGGCGTTTTCGACGGGTATCGGCGTATCGCCGATGCGGTGGAATGCGATGAAAACGTAGGCCACGTAGGCCGCCACGATGAGAACGAGGGCGAGGATTATTATCAGAAAGACTTTCAGGATCTTTTTGAACGCTTTCATTTTGCACATCCTTTTTGGTTTATAATGTAATTATATCACACATTAAAGAAAGATACAAGGCGGAATTGATTTGCGCCCCGCGGCTATTGCAGTCGCGGTCAAACGGTGATATACTGTTATTGAGGTGATACTGTGGCTATAACAATTACCGATTATATGCTCCCGATGAGCGACGGGGCGAGGCTTTGTACGAGGGTTATGGCGCCGGGCGACGGGCGGTATCCCGTCGTATTTCAGCGGACTCCCTACAACGCCCGCGCCGAGATAACCGACGATGTTATAAAGTCCGCAGAAAACGATCAGTTTATAAGGCACGGCTACGCCGTCGTCTTTCAATGCTGCCGCGGATGCTTCGGAAGCGAGGGAGAGTGTATTCCCTACTCCCCGAAGGAGCGGAGCGACGGCCTCGAAACGATTGAGTGGATAAGGTCTTTGGACTGTTATAACGGCGAGCTTTATTTCACTGGGAGCAGCTATACCGCGTCGGTCATGCTGATGCTCCTAAACGAGCCCATAGAGGGGCTTCGGGGGCTTGCCTTCTCGGTGCAGACCGAGAGCATGTATCACCGCAACTTTTATAACGGAATGTGCCGCACCTTCTGCGGCTTTACCTGGTGGCTCGCGATGATGGCGAAAGACCGCCCGAAAATCGCGGAGGACAAGGATATTTTCGTCCGTCCGTATAAGGACATTATGAAGCGGGCGGTGGGCGAGGACGTCCCCGATTTCACCGAGGGACTGATGCAGGACCGCTACGGCGGGGTGTGGAAAAACGACCCGAGGATAGGCGTTATCGAGAAGCTGGACGTCCCGATACTTCTCACGGGCGGTTGGTTTGATTACTACTGCTACGGGATGTGCTCGATGTGGGAAAAGCTAAGGCCCGAAACTCGCGCGAGGTCGGCCTTTCTGATGACGCCCTTCGGCCACGATCTCTCATACCGCGAGGGGAGCGACTATCCGCTTGAGGGCGGCGCGCTTCCGCCCGACCGCGAGGCTTTGTGGTTCGATCACGTGCGGCTCGGCGTCCCCTTCCCCTACGCCGCGGACGGCGTTTTCAGGTATTACATGACGGGCGAGGACAGGTGGTATAGCGCCCGCTCGCCTTACGAAATCAAGCCGTCGGAGACGTTTTATCTCACGTCGGAGGGCGGGATGTCGGCGTCCGCGCCGAAAGGCGGCGAAAGGTCGTATATTTACGACTCCGAAAATCCGCTTCATCACGAAAAGCACGACTATATGTTTCTATGCGATAAGGAAAACAGTCATCCCGACGTGCTCTCCTATATGAGCGAGCCGTTTACGGAGGCCGCCTCTTATTTCGGGCCCGTGATCTTCAGGCTCGAGGCCTCGTCGAACTGCGACGACACCGCTTTTGTTTTCAGGCTTTACCTCGTGGAGGACGGCAAGTCGTATAACGTAATCGACGGCGCGACCACCCTGCTCCACGCCGACGGCGGCTACAAGGCGGGCGAAAGGCGCTCCTTCGAGGTCGTATCTCAGCCGACCGCCTTTCACGTCAAGAAGGGCGCGAGGATAAGGCTTGACGTTTCGTCATACAGCGACTGTTACGTCCCGCACGCAAACACGGCCGAGCATTTCGCGCTGGCGGTAGAAACGAGAGTCGCGAAAAACACGGTTTACGGCGGCGAAAGCGCCGTGGTGCTTGCGAGGAAGAAATAGAACCTTTTTCCGTCTCGCGGGCTTTCGGCGGTTATGAAACGGTTGACTGAAAGCCGTTCCGATAGCAGAATAATAACTGAGTTTCTAGTTTTATGGAGAAAATCATTATGAACGGTTGCAATTTCGACTTAGAGAAATACGAACGGCGTTACGCCGACAGGCGGAGACAATTCGACGAATACCGCTCTTCGCCCGTTATAAAGGGACGCGTTTATTACGTCAGTTCGGACGGAAACGACTCAAACAGCGGAACGTCGCCCGACTTCCCGTGGAAAACCCTTTCAAAGGTCAGTTCCTTCGCTTTCCGCGAAGGGGACGGAGTTTTATTCAGGCGGGGAGATCTTTTCAGAGGCTTTATAAAGGCAAAGCCGGGCGTGACGTACGCGGCATACGGAGAGGGTAAGCGGCCGGAGCTGTACGGAAGTCCCCGCGATCTTGCGGACAAAAATATTTGGCGCCGTTATAAAGAGACCGACAATCTCTGGGAGCTTAAGGGCGGCTTTCCCGATTGCGGGACGCTCGTCTTCAACGGCGGAGAGAGCCACGCGTTCAAACAGACTCCCTCGTATATCAACGGACGTTTCGTCCTAAGAAACGCGCCGGAGATACTTTTCGATCCCGAAAAGCACCTTGAAAACCTCGATTTCGTCTGGCTGTCGGAATTCAGGATGACCGAAACGCCGTCAAAAGGAGAGCGTTTCCCCGTCCCCGACGTCGGGAGAGACGTGCCCGGAAGCCTCGTTCTGAGATGCGACGAGGGCGATCCCGGAGAGGTGTTTTCAAGCATTGAGGCGCTGACGTTCGGCCATATGTTCGAGATAGGATCTTCGGACAACGTGCGTATCGACGGACTTGCGATAAAATACGTCGGAACGCACGCGATAGGCGCTTTCGGAATATGTATAAAGGGGCTTAAGGTCACAAACTGCGAGATCGGATGGATAGGCGGCTGTATACAGAATTACTCGGGGACGGATCCGAACAATCCCGCCGACAAACGGGGGTCGGTAACAAGATACGGCAACGGAGTGGAAATATACGGCGGCTGCGACGGTTATACCGTCTCGGACTGCTATATCTACGAGGTCTACGACGCGGGGATAACGCATCAGGTCAGCACGGACGGAACGGAATATCACCTGAAAAACATAGTTTACAGAAACAATCTGGTGGAGAGATGCACCTACGGGATAGAATATTTTCTCGAAAAGACGCGCGATACCGCAAACGACGAAAAAAGCCTTATAAGCAACTGTCTTATAGAGAATAATATCATCCGTTTTTCGGGATACGGCTGGGGCTCTCAACGGCCCGATAAAAGCACTCCCGCCGCGATAAAAGGATGGAACCACAATAATTCCGCAAAGCGCTTCGTCGTGAAAAACAATATTCTCGACCGTTCGTCCGAACGGCTCGTCCACATGATCGCGGACAGAGATACCGACCGCGCGGAAATGTCCGGAAACGTTTACGTTCAGACTTTCGGAGGAAAACTCGGTTTATACGGAAAGAACGCTCCGGAAAACCTTTCGGACGTGACGGTGAAGGACGATTTTTCAAAGCGGATCAAAGAATACTTAAAGGATGAGACCGGAACGGGAATAACCGTTTAATCAAAAACGAAAAAGCACCCCGAGGGGGTGCTTTTAATTTTATTATTCGGGAGTTTCGGGGGTTTCGGGGGCTTCGGAGTCGGTGGGTTTGGCGTCGGACGGCTTCCAGACGCCGACGACGCCGTCGACGGGCATCGAGAAGGCTATGCCCTGCCCCGGAGAGTCGAGACCTATCGAAGCGTAGAGGGCGTGAAGGATGGCGTCCCTCGCCGATGATTCGACGAGCATTATGACTATCTCCTTCTGCGGAGATATGGTTATTCCGAACATCTTTTCGGCCTCAGCGTTGGCCGTGCCGTGAGAACGGACAACCGTGCCGCCTCTCGCTCCCGCGCGGCGGGCGGCGTCCATTACCGTCTGGCTGTAGCCCTCGTTCACTATGCAGAAAATCACTTCGTTATCGTATTTCATTTAAGCAGCCTCCCGTCGTCTCTCTGATCGGCAAGAAATCTGTAGGCCATTACGCCTATTACGCTTGACATCGGAACGGTGAAGGCTATGCCTTTGCCGTTTTTGACGGTGTCGAATTTGTTCTGGAGCTCCTTCAGCGTCGCGTCCGCCCTGCTTGCGCGGATGACGCTGATTATTACGCTCTTACGGTCGTCGGAAAGGCCTAAAAAGTCGAGCATTTCGGTTTTGGCGGTGCCTTCTGCCGCGACAAAGAGCTGCATATTCGCGCCGTAGTGGCGTAAGAAGTCGGCGTAATATTCGGATTTGACGCGGTTTACGACGGTTATCAGCAGTTTGAGCTTATCGGGGGAGGCGGGCTTTTGCGTTCGTTTACTCATTTATCTCTTGCCTCCTCATATAAACTCGATTATCTGCTCGTCGTCGGCGTCGAGCATCCGCGACATGACGCGGCGGCGGATTATGCTTTCCTTGAGGGTGGCCTTGAAGCCGAGAAGCTGGATTGCGATAAGCGGCGTCATTGCGACCATGGCGACTATGCCGAAGGCGTCCTCGGGTATCTTGCCCTCGCCCTGAAGCACCACGCAGGCGCCTATGGCAAGCGGAAGAATGAAGCTTGACGTCAGCGGCCCGCTCGCGACGCCGCCCGAGTCGAAGGCTATGGCGGTATAGATGCCCGGCACCATAAGCGACAACCCGAGCGAGATGATATAGCCGGGTATGAGGTAATAGAGCACGCTGAAATCGAATATCATCCTTATCATCGAGAGGGCGATGGAGACGCCGACGCCGATGCAAAGGGCGACCATCATCGATTTTCGGCTGACGGTGCCGTCGGTTATCTGCTCGACCTGCTTATTGAGGACGTGGATTGCGGGCTCGGCGAGCACCGTCGCCATGCCGATAATTAGTCCGAAAACCACAAGCAATACGGGGCTTTCGGCTGATGCGAGCGCCTTGCCGAGCTTGAAGCCGACGGGCATAAAGCCCATTTTGACGGCCGTCATGAATATAACGAGTCCGACGAAGGTGTAGGCTATGCCGAGTAATATCTGAAGTATCTTTTTAACGGGGAGTTTAAGAAGGGTGAACTGCAGGATGAAAAAGAAGACCGAGATGAGCGCGAGGGCGAAGGCGACCTCGCCCATGGTGTGTAAAAGCGTCCCGAAAAAGATGCCGAAAACGTCGGCGCCGAGGGAATAATCGGGGAGGGCGTAGGTGACGGAGCCGTTTGCGAGTATGCCGATAATGACGACGGCAAGGATGGGGCCGACGGAGCAAAGCGCTATGGAGCCGAAATTGTTTTCGGCGTTTTTATGCTTGCCGACGGTCGACGAAATGCCGATGCCGAGCGCCATTATAAAGGGGACGGTTATGGGCCCCGTGGTGACGCCGCCCGAGTCGAAGGCAAGCGCCGTAAAGCCGCCCTTGCCGCGCGTGATAAGCACGGCTACGACGGCGAAAAGCGCGAAATAGAAGAAGGTAATGAGCTGCGGGAGGGGGTTGTTCTTAAGCGTCCTGACGACGCTGATAAGGAGAAACAATCCGACGCCCGCGCCGACGGCGATTATAAGCACCGTGCCGTCGACCATCTCGGAGACCTGGCCCGCCAGCACCGAAAGGTCGGGCTCGGCGACGGTTATCAATAGTCCCATCGCGAAGCAGACCGAAAGGAGAAGTAAGGGCTTGCCCGTCTTGGAAAGTCCCACGCCGACGTGCTCGCCCATAGGCGACATGGCGAGATCGGCGCCGAGGTTGAAAAGCCCCACGCCGACGACCAGCATGACGCAGGTCGCGAGAAAGACCAAAAGTTCGGTCACGGTGAGGTCGGATACAGGCGTGAAAAAGGTGATCACGACGATAAGCATTACCGGTAAGACCGATAATGCCGCCTCGCGAAATTTCATTAAAAGGACTTTCATAAGCGCGTTCCTTTACGCCGTTTTTTTCTTATAAATAAGTATAGCACTTCGCGGGCTAAAATTCAATACGTAAATAAAAAGCGCCCCCGTGACGCAGCGAGGGGCGGCATTTCGGTTTATCTGGGCAAGACCCGCAAATAAACGGGCAGACTGAGGAGTGGCGATGCTAAAACAAAGGCACTCACTGCGGAGTGCCTTTGTGTTGAAAAGACTGGCCAGCTATTTAAATCGGGGCTGTTTTGGGCCGAAAAACGGCTCTCCGATGCGGGATCAAACGGCTGTTCCGTTCCGGTCATTCAGACCGTTTCATTCGCTGTCAGGCCTTCCAATCATCGGTAAATTCGATATTACCGTCAATGTATGTGTAGGTAACTTTCGCGAAAGTGAAGGTGATTTTTTCGTACATCATACCGTTTTCACCGTCAAACAGTTCGGTTCCGACAATGATCGCGTCTTCGTACTTCAACGTGAAGTACTTTTGTTCG
>JAEEIO010000136.1 GCA_016281405.1 Clostridiales bacterium
AGCGAAGAACTGAAAGAACTTGAAGACTGAAAATTATAAATAACGCCCCCGCCTCTTTCGAGGCGGGGGCGATTTTTATTCTTTATTCTCTTTTTTCTTCTTTTCGTCTTCCGCGAACTTGCGTCTGAGGTTGTCGATGTCCTCGGTCGTGCCGCCGCCCACGTCGTCGGGCGCGCGCATCTCGCCCTTGTCGACAAGCCTTAAGAAGGCGTCGACGACGTCGGCCGTCAGCTGGGTCCCCTTGACCTCTTTCATTATCGAAACGACCTTGTCGAAGTTCATGCGTTTTCTGTAGGGACGGTCGGAATACATGGCGTCGAAGGTGTCTGCCACTGCTATTATCTGCGCCACGCGCGGTATCTCGCCCTGCTTCAGACCCTGGGGATAGCCCTTGCCGTCGGGACGTTCGTGGTGAGACTGGGCGCCGATGGCGAGCTCGGGCATTATGGTTATCTCGCGAAGCGTTTCGCCTCCGAGCTCGGGGTGAGACTTGATTATGCGGAATTCCTCGTCGTCGAGCTTGCCGTTTTTATTCAAGACTTCCTCGGGGACGCTTATCTTGCCTATATCGTGCAAAAGCGCGATGTTGTAATACTTTTCGACCGTTTCGTCGTCGTAGCCGAGCTCCTTGGCGAGCATGGCGGTATATTTCGCCACGCGGGCCGAGTGGCCGTTGGTGTATTTGTCCTTCATATCTATCGTCTTCGCCAAAACCTCGGTTATCTCCTTGATGATAACGCGCTGTTCGGCCTCTTTTTTGAGAAGCTTCTGTGTCTTGCGGCGCATGATGAGGAAGACGGCGAGAGCGACGAGCAGCACGCCGAGAATTATGGCGGCCACTATGAACCACGTCTGCTCGTAGATGGCTTTTTCCTTTATTATCGTGACCGTGATCTCGTTTTCGACCTCGCCGTGCGAGTCTAAGAGGCTCATCCTGAAATGATATTTGCCGCCGCGCAGGTTGGTGTAGTTGACGGGAAGAAGGTCGCTTCTTCTCTTTTCCGTCGGCTCGTTTTCAAAACCCTCGAGGATATAGGAGACCTGGGGGTCTATAAGCGAATATGTGAAGACGAATTCGCATATCGTAAGCCTTTGGGTGGCGGCGGGGACGGTGAAGACGCCGTTTTCGTCGGGGAACGTTATCTCGCCGTCGACCTCGATGTAGGGGACGGCGGTCTTTATATTGCCGAGGTCCTCGAACGGCTTTTCGATGTTGACGCGGACGACGCCCGAAGTGCCCGCGACGTAGAGGTCGCCGTCGGGCGTGACGGCGCTGTAGGAGTTTGCCGTCGCGACGCAGGGAAGACCGTTATGTCTGTTGTAAAGAAGGGCAGAGACGTCTCCGTTTTCGAGCATCTCCGAAACGGTGACGACGTATATGCCGGCGCTCGAGAGCACCCACATATTATCGCCCGCGGCGTTTTCGTAGAGGTCGAAGTTGTTGGAGTAGGGGAAATTGGTGACGTTTGTGACGTTGTAGTCGGCGTCGAGATATGAGATCGAGTTGCTTGTGACGAGCCAGTAGATATCGCGCGTTATGTCCTTTTTAACGCGCATGACGACCTCGGACATAAGACCCGAATCTGTGCCTATGTGGGTCACCTTGTCGTCCGAGACTATATAAACGCCGTTTCCGTTGGTGCCCGCGATTATGTCGCCGTTTGCGGCTTCGGCGGCGGTCAAAAGGTCGGTGTTTTCAATGCCGTCGCTTTCGGTATAGACCTTTTCGACCTTGCCGTTTCTTATTCTCGCAAGTCCGCCCGTTAAGACGGCGACGGCGCTCCCGTCCTTACATTCGACGACGGCGCGGGCGCGCTCGGACGGCAGTCCGTCGGCGCCCGTGTAGCAGGTCGCCACGCCGTTTTCGTAGCAGATTATCGGTATCTCGCCGTACATGGTCGAGAACCATATACGGTTGCCGTTGCTTATTATCGAACGTATCTGGCTTCCTTCCATAAGCTTGACGAGGTCTTTTTCGGATATCTCGCCGCCCGAGGCGTAGACCGCTTTTTTGACGGGGAAGGAGGTGCGGGCGCCCGACTCGTCGAGCACAACGAGACCGTTGGTTTTGCAGGCTATGAAAAGTTTGCCCTCGAACCAGCAGGTCGCGTTGACGACGTTGGTCTCGATGCCGTATTTCGAGAAGACGTCCTCGAAACGGTTGGGGACTATCTTCATAACGCCCTGCTTGGACGAGGCGAACCAGACGTTGCCCTGATAGTCGGTCATCATTGTCTCGAGAGAGCTTACCATCGGAAGGTCTTCAAAAGCGGTGAAAACGCCGTTCTGATAAAGGCCTATGCCGTTGTCGGCGCAGATCCAGACCCTGCCGCCCTCCTGGCAGATATCGTTGACGTATTTCAAGGGCGCGATGCTTATTTTCTTAAAGGAGTCGAAATTGCCGTCAAAGAGGCCGTAATAAAGCTCGTCGCCCGTGGTTCCCACGTAGACGTAGCCGGGATTTTCAAGGTCGGGCGCGAAACTGTAAATGGTCTCGCCGCCGAAACGGAGACCCGCGTAGAACTTATCGGGCTCGCCGTCTTTTATTGTCAGTATCGCGCCGTCGGTGGTGCTTCCGTAGATCAGGCCGTCGGCGCCGGGACGAAGGTCTCTGACGCGCTCGTATTCGGCGTTATCGAGAAGGCGAAGCTCCATATTTTCGTTGATAATCGCGACGCCCAGCTCGGTGCCTATGTAAATATTCCCGTTTTTGTCCTCTGCGACGGTGTGGACGTAGAGCGAACGCAGACCGTCGGCTTTGTTGAAGACGCGCGTGTCGCCCTTGTTCATGCAGGCGACGCCCGAGTCGTTGGTGCCTATCCACAGTCTGTCTTTGCTGTCGACGAAGAGGTCGACGACGCTCGAGACGCCCGCCGCCGGCTGTATGCGCTCGAAGGCGCTGCCGTCGTATTTGATAAGGCCGCCGTAGCTGCCTATCCATATAAAGCCGTCGCCCGTTTCGGCGATGGCGTTGGCCTCGGAGGTCGGGAGGCCGTTGGTGTTGTCGTAGAGGACGGCGGAATAGCCCGTGCCGTTTACAAGCTCGGTGACGACGTCGGTCTCCTCGGCGCCCGCGAACAGCGAGCCGACAGGGGAGACGGTAAGCAAAGCCGCAAGCAAAGCGCAGACGGCCCCTTTGAAAAATATGTTATAAAAATGATTTGATTTCATGATTACGCCTCTTTTCATTACAGGCAATAAATAATCGAAATGAAATACAATAAATAATTATATCATATTTTTCAAAAAATGCAAGAATGCAAAAAAGCGTCGGAGCAAAGCGGACTTTGCGGTTTCCTCGGGGGCCCCCGAAAACGGCGAGGCCTCCTCGAGCCGTTTTTGGGGAAAAGGAGGAGCAGCGGAACGAGCCAAGCGGTGATTTTTAATGCGAAGCATAAAAAATCGCCGCAAGCGATGTGGAGCTTGTGTGTTTCTCGGGGGCCCCCGAAAAGGCGAGGCCCTCCGCCGAGGTTTTTTGGGGAAAGGAGGAGCAAGGGAGCGGGCGTATGGCGCTTTTTTGAATAAAAAAGCGTCGGAGCAAAGCGGACTTTGCTCCGACGTGGCTGGGGTGGCAGGAATCGAACCTGCGCGAACAGAGTCAAAGTCTGTTGTCCTGCCATTAGACTACACCCCAATTAACTAACATATAATACCAAAAAAACGCCGCGTTGTCAATAAAAAATCGGCGCGCGAGTTGAAAGAAGGCGGCCTTTTTGATATAATAATCTCGGTGACCGAAATGAAAAGAACGGTGGGAGACGGCAAAAACGCCGTCGAATACGAGCTTACGCGAAAGCGCGTAAAGAATATAAACCTTCGGATAGCGCGGGACGGCGCCGTAAAAGTCTCCGCGCCGCCTTTTTCGCCCCTTCCGCTCATCGACGCCTTCGTTTTGAAGCACGCCGACTTTATAAAAAAGGGAAGGGAAAGGGCGGCGTCTTCGCCATCCGCCGCGCCGAAGCTTGACGCCGAAAGCCGCGCGGAGCTCCTTCTTGCCATGACCCGCCATTGCAAAGAGATATATCCCCTTGTCAAAGGCGTGAAAAAGCTTTTTCCCGAGATAAAAGTCCGCGCCATGCGCTCAAGGTGGGGAAGCTGCGCCGTTAAAAAAGGGACGGTCACCTTCAGCACCATGCTTTACGGCAAAGACGAGCGGCTGCGTCGCTACGTGGCGGCCCACGAACTTTGCCATCTCGCCGTCCCCAACCACTCGCGAGCTTTCTGGGCGCTCCTTCTTGAGATAGTCCCCGACGCCAAGGAACTGCGGCGCAAGCTCAATGAAAAAAGCGAGTTACCTATTGACAACTCATCCGAACGGTAATATAATAAAAGTGAAAACAGACAGCCGAAAAGGGTGAAAGCATGGAAACGAAAAAAACGGTAATAAAGATTATAGCCTCGGCCATACTTCTGGCGGCGGCGTTTATAACCGACCGCCTTACGTCGTTTCCCGTGTGGGCCGACCTGCTTTTATATCTGCCCGCTTACCTCGTCGTCGGCTTCGGGGTTTTGAAGGAGTGCGCCGAAAACATCGTCCACGGCGAGCTTTTGGACGAGGCGTTTTTGATGACCGTCGCCACCGTCGGCGCCCTTTGCATCGGCTTTTTACCCGGCGCCGAGCCGCAGTTTGCCGAGGCGGTCTTCGTAATGCTTCTTTTCAACGTCGGCGAACTGTTTGAAGAAATAGCCGAGGGACGCAGCCGCCGCTCCGTTATGGCGATAATGGAGCTTCGCCCCGACGTCTGCGACGTTTTACGGGACGGCAAAACCGTCTCCGTCCCCTGCGAGGAGATAGCCGTCGGCGAGACCGTCTTAGTCAAGCCCGGCGAGCGTATAGCCATAGACGGCCTCGTGCTCGAGGGCGCGTCAACGTTGGACGCCGCCGCCCTCACGGGAGAAAGTCTCCCTAAAAGCGTCTCGGAGGGCGACTCCGTCGCCTCGGGATGCCTTAATCTCTCAGGCGTTCTGAAACTGAAAACGACTAAACCTTTCGGCGAGTCGACCGCCTCGAAGATAATCGAACTCGTTGAAAACGCCTCTGAAAAGAAGTCAAAAAGCGAAACGATGGTAAAGCGGTTCGCCCGCGTCTACACACCCGCCGTCGTGGCGCTTGCCGTCCTTGCGGCGGTTGTTCCGCCCTTAATTTCGGGCGACTTTGCCGCCGCTTTCCCCGAGTGGCTCAAAAGAGCGCTCACGTTCCTTATAGTCTCCTGCCCCTGCGCTCTCGTTATCTCGGTGCCGCTCACTTTCTTTTCGGGCATCGGCGCGGCCGCGAAAAAGGGCATACTCATAAAGGGGTCGGAATACGTCGACGCCTTATCCCGCGCCGAAACGGTGGTTTTCGATAAGACCGGCACCCTCACCAAAGGCGTTTTCGAGGTGACGGCCGTTCACCCCGAGGTCTGCGACGAAAAAAGTCTGCTCCATCTCGCCGTCCACGTCGAAAGCTTTTCGACCCATCCCATAGCCCTTTCGCTCCGTCAGGCCTACCCCGAGTCGGATGACGGATGCGAAGTCGCCGACGTCGAAGAGACGGTCGGAAGGGGCGTAAAGGCAAAGGTAAACGGCGAAACGGTGCTTGTCGGAAACGACGCGTTTATGGACCTTTACGGCGTCAAATGGTCTAAGTGTCATAAGACGGGCACGATAATTCACGTCGCCAAAGACGGCGAATATTTGGGGCATATAGTCATCTCCGACGTCACTAAGGAAGACTCGGCCGCGGCCGTTTCGGGCTTGAAGTCGGCTGGCGTTTTGAAAACTGTTATGCTTACGGGCGACCGCAAAGAGGTCGCCGAGGCCGTCGCTAAAGAGGTCGGCGTCGACGAGAGCCGCGCCGAACTGATGCCCGGCGGCAAGGTCGACGAGATCGAAAAACTGCTTGCGGAAAAAGAAAAAGGCTCCGTCGTTTTCGTCGGCGACGGCATAAACGACGCGCCCGTTCTGGCGCGCGCGGACGTGGGCGTCGCGATGGGCGCCATGGGCTCCGACGCCGCCGTCGAGGCGGCCGACGTCGTGCTGATGGACGATAAGCCCTCGGGCGTCGGGCTTGCCGTAAAGCTCTCGAAACGGGTAATAAAGATAGCGACCGAAAATATTGTCTTTTCAATAGCCGTAAAGGTCGCTGTGCTCCTCCTTGCCGCTTTCGGTTTCGCGCCGATGTGGCTCGCGGTCTTTGCCGACGTCGGCGTCACGGTGCTTGCGATTTTGAACGCCATGAGGGCGTTAAAGGCTTGACATAATCTTTATAATATGATATTATCATTGGGCGGTCGGATTTCGGCCGCCCTCTTTCAAGGTACGAAAAGGACGTGAAAGATTATATGCTCCGGATCAAAAACCTTTCCTTCGGCGTCGCCGTCGAAGGGGAGCAAAAGGAGATAGTGAGGGACGTCTCTCTGGACGTCGCCGAAAACAGTCTCGTCGTCATAACGGGACCCAACGGCGGCGGCAAATCGACCCTCGCGAGGCTTATTGCCGGCATTGAAAAACCAACCGCGGGAAAAATATTTTTCCGCGGCGAAGATATTACCGAAAAGTCGGTCACCGAGCGCGCGAATCTGGGCATAGCGTTTGCCTTTCAGCAGCCCGTGCGCTTTAAGGGACTTGACGTGCTCGACCTCATCCGCATAGCCTCGGGTAAAAAAATATCCATGGCCGAGGCCTGCGACTACCTCTCGGCGGTCGGACTTTGCGCGAGGGACTATATCGGCCGCGAGGTAAACGCCAGCCTTTCGGGCGGCGAGCTCAAGCGCATCGAGATCGCCACCGTCCTCGCGAGAAAGGCCGCGCTTTCGGTCTTCGACGAGCCCGAGGCGGGCATAGACCTCTGGAGCTTCAAAAACCTCATAGACGTCTTCAAGAATATGCGGGGCGACTCTGACGGACGCTCGATAATCATTATTTCGCATCAGGAGCGTATACTTAACATCGCCGACGAAATAGTCGTTCTGAAAAACGGCTCTGTCGAAAAACGCGGCAAAAGGGAAGAGATACTCCCGACCATTTTGGGGACCTCTTCGGCCGTCGGCGAATGCCGTAGAATAGAAAACGCGAAGGGAGACGGTCCGAAATGCTGAATCTCGACGCCATAGGAGAAAGAATCCTTTCGGAGGTCGCCGACCTCCACACCGTCCCCGAGGGCGCCTACAACATCCGCGTAAACGGCGCGTCCGCGGGCAGACGTTCTTCGGCAAACGTTGAAATAATCCCAAAAACCGACGTCAGCGGACTCGATATTTACGTAAAGCCCGGGACGAAAAACGAAAGCGTCCACATCCCCGTCGTGTTGACCGAAAGCGGTCTCGAGGAGGTCGTATACAACGACTTTCACATCGGCGAGGGCGCCGACGTCCTTATCGTCGCGGGGTGCGGCATAGATAACTGCGGAAAGCAAGACTCCCGCCACGACGGCGTTCACCGCTTTTTCGTCGGCAAAAACGCGAAAATAAAATACGTCGAAAAGCATTACGGCTCGGGCTCGGGCGAGGGAAAGAGAATACTTAACCCCGTCACCGAGGTCTACCAGGAAGAGGGAAGCGCCGTCGAGATGGAGATGGTGCAGATAAAGGGCGTCGACGACACCGAACGCTCGACCGTCGCCGAGCTTAAGGACGGCGCGACGCTCGTAGTCAGAGAGCGGCTCATGACCCACGGCGATCAGCGGGCGGTAAGCAAATACGCCGTTTCCTTAAACGGCAGGGACTCGACCGCCGACGTCGTTTCGCGCTCCGTCGCGAAGGATAACTCCTTCCAGAAGTTCGACGCCAAGATAGCGGGCAACGCCCCGTGCCGAGGCCACACCGAGTGCGACTCGATTATTATGGATAACGGCAGGATACTCGCGGTCCCCGGCCTTGAAGCCAACGACCTCGACGCCTCCCTCGTTCACGAGGCGGCGATAGGCAAAATAGCGGGCGATCAGATAATAAAGCTCATGACCCTGGGCCTTACCGAAGCCGAGGCGGAAGAGCAGATTATAAACGGATTTCTCAAATAAGAAAAGGACGGCAAAGAAATATCTTCGCCGTCCTTTTTATTTCGCCGTTTTGTTGACAAACCGGCACAAAAATGCTATAATGAACATGTTCATAAAAAATATATGAAAGGGAAGATACTTTTGCCGAAGACACTCGGTAACGTAAGAGAGAGAATAACGTCCGCGGCTAAAGAAGAACTGCTTGCGAAAAACGGTTTTTCCCTGCGCGCCGTTGCCGAAAAATGCGGTATCGCCACGGGAACGGTCTATAACTATTTCCCCGACAAAGAGACGATAACCGCGAGCGTTATGGCCGAGGACTGGAAAGTCGCCCTTTCGGAGATGGACGCGGCCGCCGCGCGCGCCGCGGGCTTCAAAGAGGGCGCCGCCGCCGTTTACGCCGCGCTCGAAGGCTACGTCTTACGCTACGAGGCGGTCTGGCGTTCTTACAAAGGCGGCTCCTACAACAAGTCCCGCCGCAAATACCACGGGATGCTCCGTAAAAGCATAACCGACCGCATACTGTCGCTTGCAAATCGCTTTTCGGTCGAGATAGGCGAAAAGCTTTTACCCGTCGTAGGGGAGACGATGCTCTCCTGCGCGCTCGAGGACGATATCGGCGCCGAAAACTTCGCGGCTTTTATTGAAATGATTTTTAATAAAAAATAATATATATTTCAAGGAGGACTTTTTATGTCGGATTTCAAGGATCTCAGAATTGTGGACAACTTTTACCAGACCTCGCTCTTCTTCCCGATGCCCGCCGTGCTGGTGAGCACTATAGCGGATGACGGCGAGACAAACTGCGGCGCCTACTCGCTCGTCCAGCCCTACTACGTCGCGGGCAAGGACTATTACGCGATGCTGCTTTGCTGCCGCAATTCGTCCAACACCGCGCAAAACATCATCAAGAGAAAGAAGTGCGCCATCAACTTCATCCCCGACGACCGCAAATACTTCAAAGAGGCCGTCCGCCTCGGTTGGCCGGGCGACACCACCGCCGAGAAGATGAAGAACTTTTCGATGACGCTCGAAGACGGACTTCGCGCCAAGGCCGACCCCGCGGGCAAATACCCGAAGATAGTCGCCGAGTCGATAGAGGTTATAGAATGCACCTGGATGGATACCTTGGACGGCGCCGAAAACGACGGGCCGATGCCCGAGGGCGACGACCACTACACCCTCCCGAAATATCACGATTTCAACGGCATCACGAGCCCCTACGGCGCGCATTTCATCCTTCGCGTAGATAAGATAATGATGAAGGAAAAGTATTACAACGCCATAGTAAACGGTGTAAAGACCGGCGACTTTCCGCCTCTCCCCGTCGACTACGGCTACAGAGATTCCAAAAACTTCTGGTATCATAAGCACCGCCGCATGATCGCCGAGCTTCTCCCCGTCCGTCAGACGACGCTCGCCTCCGTCCGCTACGCGGCCGACCGCATAGACGACAAGGTGCATTTCTCGGACGACGCCCTTCAGATGATCGTCAACGTCCCGCGTATCTTCCTTCCCACCGTCCTTCGCGGATGCGTCTCGTGGGCGAAGGAAAACGGCGTCACCGAGATAACGGCCGCCGAAATGAAGATAATAAACGACAAACGCAGTAAAGAAAAGAATAAATAAGGAGATATTGCCATGAAAGTATTACTTGCAGGCGCGTTCGGACACCTCGGCGCAGACGTTTTGAAGGCCCTTGTCGACGCGGGACACGACGTCGTCGCCGCCGATCTGGTCATAAAGGAAGTCGGCTTCGGCGGCTTCACCCCCTTGAAGCTTGACATGACCGATAAAGAAAAACTGAGGGGCGTTTGCGACGGCGTCGACGTCGTCATAACCACCGTCGGTCTCACCAAGGCGAGCGAGACAATCACCGCCTACGATATCGACTACGGCGCAAACAAAAACCTTCTCGAAGAGGCAAAGCGCGCGGGCGTCAAAAACTTCGCCTTCGTCTCGGTCTTGAAGGCCGACAAGGGCAGAAAGGTCCCGATGCTCGACGCCAAAGCGATGTTCGAGGACGAGCTTAAAAAGTCGAGCCTCACATGGGTCATTTTCCGCCCGACGGGCTATTTCTACGACACCGCCCACATCTTCGCGCCCAAAGTAAGAGACGGCAAGGTAAGCCTTCTCAAGACCAAGGAACCCGTCCGCTGCAACGTTATAGACACCCGCGATTTCGCCGATTTCATAGTAAATCACATGACCGACGATAACAAGTCCTACAACGTAGGCGGCAACGAGACTTACACCTACGAGGAGATCGCCGAAATGTTCTTCGAGGCGGCGGGCAAGGAACCGAAAATCTCCTTCGTGCCTCCCTTTATGTTCGATATGATCATCGCCATGGCTCCCAAGTGGAAGAAGGGCGTCATCCGCTTCGGCAAATGGACCATGACCGAGGATATGGTCGCCGACGTCCACTACGGCAAATACAGCTTCAAAGAGTATATAAAAGAAAGCGGATGGAAGGTGGAATAAAATGGATATGTGGCTTTTATTGCTTATCCTCTTTGGCATCGCGCTCGTCGCGACGCTTGTCGGCTTTAAGAAATACGTCTGGTTCTTATCCGTCGGCTACGGTCTCGCGATAGCGGCTCTCGGCATAGCGCTTATCGTTATGTTCTGGCCTAAACTTTCGCTCGTCACGGTGCTCGGATGCGCGGCGTTCATACTCTACGGATGCCGACTCGCAGGCTTTTTGCTCTACCGCGAATTCAAGAGCGGAAGCTACAAGAAGGGCATGGAAGGCGAATACGCCAAAAAGCTCCCGTTTTTCGTCATGATAACCATGTGGATAGCCGTCGCGGCCCTCTATGTCATGCAGGTAAGCCCCGTCTTCTCGCGCCTCTATAACGGCTCGGCCGACTTTGTTTTACCGCTTATCGGCGTGATCGTTTCGTTTGTCGGTCTGTTCATCGAGACGCTTGCCGACTGGCAGAAATCCGAGCAGAAAAAGACGGCGCCCGATATGGTCGCCACCAAGGGACTTTACAAAATCGTCCGCTGCCCCAACTATTTCGGCGAGATTCTTATGTGGACGGGCGTCTTCATAGGCGGCATAACCGCTTATCAGGGCTTCTGGCAGTGGGCTTTCGCGGTTTTCGCCTATATCTCGATAGTCTATATTATGTTAGACGGCGCCAAGAGACTTGAAAAACGTCAGAACAAGCGCTACGGCGACAAACCCGAGTATCAGGCCTACGTCAAGAAGACGCCTATAATTCTCCCCCTTATTCCTCTTTATCACCTCGTCAAAAAGGAGGAAGAAAAATGAGCGTTCCGATGGCTTTGGTCGATTACGTCCCCGTCGTTCTCTTCTTCCTCGCCTCTCTTATTCTGATGCGCGACCTCTATCACATGATGTCCAAAGGCGCCTTCGCGCTAATGGCCGGCGGATTTATAATGATATTCGTCGCGGGACTTTTCAAGGCTACGTGGAAACTTCTTTACGCCCTTGAAATATGCGACTATCAGGCCTTAAACAACGCCTTTTTCCCGATGCAGTCGACGGGCTTTCTGCTCGCGGCAATAGGACTTATAGCCCTTCTCGTCTGGCGTCAGAGCGAAAAGGCGGCGGCCGTCGTCCCCTTTACGAGCAATATGCCGCTTGTAGGCGTGCTGATAATCGGCACCGCGGGACTCGCGACGTCGCTCGTCGTTCTTTCGGCCAAAATGAAAAAGGTGATCCCCACCGTCCTTTTCATAGTCTATTTCGTCCTGATGCTCGCGATGGGCTACCTCTCCTCGCGCGATTTCAGCGAACCCGCGATGAACTGGATAGGCGAAGGCGTAAACGTCGTCGGACAACTTATCTTCCTCGCCGCCGTTTGGCTTCTTGACAAGGCCGGATTAAAGACCTTCGAACTGAAGAAATAATGTGAATACCAAATCAAAAAACCGCCGTAAGGCGGTTTTTTTGTCGGAAAGGGAAGTGAGCGGGTTGTTTTTTTGATTGATAAAGGGCGTTTAATACTTTATCAGCGGGTTTTTGAAAATGCCGCTTGCTGTATCCTGCTTTTCAAATTCTTTCGCGATGGCGTGGTAGGGGCCTATACCCTCGGTGTAGCCGTCGAGCGCCCTCGTGGTAACGTATTGATTTGCGAGGGTGTTGGTGACGTAAGCCTCGAAAATATTACGGCCGACCTTCAGCTTGCCTTCGATATCGAACGTGAAAGGCGCCCACGCCTTTTCGGAAATATATTCGCCGTTAAGGTAGAGTTTGCAGTGGTTTGCGAGGCTTTGAAGGTCGATGGCCTTGGCCTTGGCGGCGGCGTCTTCCGTCGCGTTATAGACGAAACTGTATTTTGCGGTGCCGCTGAAATCCGCGCCCAGATATTTTTGCCAGTCGCCGAACGCCGCGGGGACGGGGCTTTCTTTTACTGCCTTTCTGACGATCGTCTTTTCGGTGATGACGTAACTCTCGACCTTTTCGAGCGCGCATTCTTTGATCTCGACTAAAACCTTGTTCTCAAAGCGGGATTCTTCGGTAAAGACGACGGGCTCCTTCGTGAACAAAACGACGAGTGACTCCCAATCGTCAAAGTTATGGGAAAGAGCGGTCTTGCCGCCGCTTACGGTCACGTCAAGCTTCTTGAAGGCGCAGTCCTCGGCGCTGAAAGAATAGCAGGGCAGGGCAGTTTTGAAAACTATCTTTTCCTCCGACCTCCTGCCTTCGTTTACTATAAAGTAAAGCTCGGAGTCGCCGATAACGCGCTTCAGGACTTTGATATTGCCGTTTTGCGAGGCGACCTCGCAGCAGGCAAGCGAGCCGTCGACGGCGTAGTCTTTGCCGCACTTTATTATTTCGCCGCCCGCCTTTTCAAATTCGCGCAGCTTTTGCCCGGAGGCTTCGCTCATATAGGCGTTAAGGGTTATGAAGACGCGCTTATACTTCATTTCGCCGACGACAAGGAGGCCGTCCTTCACGGTCGCGTTTTCTATCGCGCCGTCGTCGACGAAATCGAACTCCACTCTGCTTGCGATAAGCTTTTGGGCAAGACCGTCGTTTTCCTCGATTACCTTGTCGTAATCGTCGCTCTTTGCCCAAAGGTCTCTTATCGGGAAATACAGGCAGCTTTCGGCGACGGGCTTTCCGCGGCTTAGTAAATATGAGAGCCTTGCCGTATACTCCATAAACGGTCTCATTTTGTTAAAGGTCGGGTTACCGGGGTGGAAATTGGGTCTCGCGTTTACTATCGATTTGCCCGTTTTGTCAAGAAAACTGCAGCTCATCGTGAGTAGGTTTATGCCTCTTACGTATTGATAGTCAACGAGCTTTTTCATAAGGGTAAAGGTTATGCCGCTTCCGTAAATCGCGAACGACTCGGTGAGGGCGTAGGGGTATTTGCCCTGATGGGCGACGGAAGAGGCGAATTTCGGAAAATGATGGTCCTTGTCGGGCATATTGTCGGGATATACTATTTTGACGCCGTTTCCGAAATCGGCGGTTATATGGCGGTTCCCGTCGGGGTATAGCTGACGCCAGATGACGTCGACGCCGGGGATGTCGAACTTTCTCATGCACTTGAAGGTGCTTCCCATGCCGTAGACGGCGGAGGCGTTCGACTGATGGTCGCCGTTCAGGTGTCCGATAAACATAAGGCCGTTATCGTTGCACCATTTTCGGAGCCTTCCGAAATAGTTTTCGGAGATTATGTCAGACCACAGATCGGCAACGTCGACCCGCACCCTGCATTCGGCGTCGCTTCCGCCGCGCCTGAAAAGCGCGAGGACGTTTTCGGTTAGAGAATAGCCGTATCTATCGAAAAATCTCGATTCGAGTTCGTCGTTCCACGGGGGGAGGATTATATAGTTCGCCTCGTCGTCGAATACCGCTATGACGGACTTACCGAAGCGGTCGCCGATGTGTTTCTTATACTTCTCATAGCATTCTTTTATGTAGAGGTCGACCGTTTTTTTATTGAGTATATCGGGATAGGGCTTAAGCCAGGCGTCCTTCGGGAATTCGCCGATAATCACGAGCGAGATCTTGCCAGCGGGGACGGTCTCGCCTTTTTTATAGCTTTTGCCGTCTGAAAAGGCGATAAGCGCGTTATCGGGAACGGCGTAGGGCGTCTCCGAGTCGAACTCGGAAAGCCTAAGGTAATGAAGCGAAATATCGGGGTGCTCGGCCACGAGCTTGCCGCAAAGGCTTCCGGAGGGATAGGCGGGCTCGTCGGTTATCCAGTTGACGAGACCTAAGTCCTCGGTGTCGTCGAGGAACTTTTCGAATATCTCGAAAAAGCCGTCGCTCAAAAATTCCCTGTCGAGCGTCGTGGGGACCTCTTTCGCAAAGTCGAGGCTTATCGGAAGCGTCCAAATCGTTTTCGAGCCGATTTCTTTGAACTCCTCGAGGCTTTTGCGGAGTTCGGCGTTATCGAGCTTTTTGTTCCATATCCACATAAAGCTCGGCCAAAAAAAGGACGGCGGATCCTTGAGAACGTCGTAATTGATGCTGTCGTTATTATATATTTCGTTTTTCATGCCGTTCACCTCAAAATATTTCTACTTAATAATAGTTTAGCACAACCGAAATGATAAATAAATAGAAAAAAAGGACAAATCATTTTAAAAAAAGACTTTTTTTAGCCGGCAGCGGGTTTTTCCGCCCGAAAGCAGGGAAGAGCGGCGTGGTAAATATGTAGCCATCGCCGACGACACTCCCGCTCACGGTTCAAATCCTTCTTGCGAACGTAAAACGCCGCCATAAGGCGGCGCTTTGCGTTTGGCAGGGGCAGAAGGATTATATCGCCCTCGCTTCGCCGCCGCGCTGGCACAATTATCAAATAATAATCTGATAATGCGGGGCGGGGAGTATCTCCCCGCCCACCTTACGTTTTTACAAATCGGCGCAAACGAAAGCGGCCGCGGTTCGTTTTGCTGTTGACATAAAATTATGAAACATATATAATAAATTTATACCAAAATATTACGGAGGGACGTCTATGGAAAACTGCATTGACAAATGGCAAAGGATCAAAGAAAGCGCGACGACAACGGAGAAGAAAATCATCGAGTATCTGCTCGAAAACCCTCTCGCCCTGCAGTCGCTCTCAATCGAAAAACTCGCCGAAAAAAGCGGGACAAGCTACGCGTCCGTAGAGAGATTTTGCCGCAAAATGAAGTTTTCGGGCTTCAAGGAAATGAAAAAAGTTTTCGCCCGCGAACTCGAAAGCGACTACTACAAATCGAGCCAAAGCGACGCGTCGCCCGAAAAAGGTTTTGATATAATCATCGACGACGTCTGCAGTTTTTACGGCAGGATCCTCGAGGACTTCCGAATAAGCCAGACCGAGGAAAAGTTAAAGGCCGCGAGCCTTTCGGTGGTAAGAGCTAAAAGCATATTCTTTATCGGGCAGGGCACCTCGTCGATTTCGGCAAAATACGGATATATCAAGTTCCTGCGCCTCGGAATAAGCTGCTCGGTCGACAGCGACAGCACCACCCTGAAAGCCCGCGCGACCGTCCTTTCGCCGGGCGACTTACTGTTCGCGGTCTCCTCGTCGGGCAGGACCAAACCCGTTGTCGACGCCGCCGTCGCCGCCAAAAAATCGGGCGCGAAGGTGATCTGCCTCTGCGACTACGCCGAGTCGCCGCTCGCCGCCAAATCGGATATCGTTCTTTCAACGACGATGCGAAACGTCGCCAATCACTTGCAGGAGGATATGCCGCTTACAGTCGGCCAGATCGCCATAATCGATACGCTCTGGACCGCTTGCTTAAGCGAACTTCGTCTGAAAGCGAAAGAGTCTTTGTCAAAGACTCAGAGCCAGGTTTCGAGCGAAAAAGTATAAATGATACAATTATTAAATAAATATATCAAAATCGCCGTTTTTGACAGAAATTATTTCATAAAGTGATATAGAATTCATTCATTCCGATTTGTTAAAATAAAACTGACAAAAAAACTACGGAGAATGAAAAATGGCCAACATATTAAAGACGGATTTTATGAAAGAGATAATGGAGACGTCGTATACGATGTACCGTCACGGCTGGAACGAGTATAACGGCGGCAATCTGAGCTATCTCCTGACCGAAAAAGAGGCAAAACCGTTTGCGAAAAAGATAATACGGTATTTACCGCTCCCCGAACCCATGCCCTGCATGGCCGGCAGATATCTTGTCATCACCGGCACCGGAAAGTTTTTCGCGAACGTAATGAAGAAACCTGATGACTGCCTCGGACTCATCCGCATAGTTGAAGACGGCGGCAAGGCGGAACTCTATTGGGGCTTTTCTGGCGGCGGGACCTTTACGTCCGAGATCACCCTTCATCTCGGCGCGCACGCGGAAAGGCTTAAAATTACGCCCGATCAGCGGGTAATAATGCACGCCCACCCCGCCAACGTAATAACCCTCACCCACTTAAGAGGCAACGACGGCGACGAGCTCACGAAGGAACTCTGGCGGACCTGCACCGAGGTCGTCGCGCTCGTCCCGCGAGGGGTCGCGCTGATACCGTGGATGGTAAGCTCGTCTGTAAATTTGGGGCTTATTACGGCAAAGTCTTTTTCGGAGACCAACGTCGTTATCTGGCAGCTTCACGGCATGACTGTCGCCGCCGAATCGCTTGAAAACGCGCTCGGTCTTTTCGAACTTATCGAAAAAATGGCGGGCATCTGTCTTGCCATGGACGGCAAGAAAGAACTGAGCCCTATGAGAGACGATATGCTTTTGGACATAGTAAACGCCCTTAAAGTCAATGCAAAAACGGAGATACTTAACACCTCCGACAAATAAGGATGTGAACACCGTGGATAACCCCTTCAAATATTTACTGCGGTTTACTTTAGCGCCCGGCGTCGAGGAAGACGCCCGTCTCGAGGCGCTTTTGCGGTTTTCGGAAAAGGCGAAAATCGACAACGTAATGTTCTTTATCCGCGGCGAGGAACTAAGCTGCGGGCACACCCCCTTAAGCGAAGTCGACAGATGGCTCGAGACCATACAAAGGGCAGGAGAGAAACTTGCCGATATCGGCGTCACCTTCTCCGTAAACCCCTGGGAAACCGTCCTTCATGCCGATGAGGGCGGAAGCCTCGACCCGACGCAGAACTTCACGCGGATGGTCGACAGAAACGGAAGGCAGGCCCGTCAAGTCGCCTGCCCGTCCGACCCTGCTTTCCGCGAATACGTGCTTGAAAAATACAGAAGAATAGCGTCGATTCACCCCGACAGAATATGGCTTGACGACGACTGCCGCCTTCATAATCATAAACCGCTCGAATGGGGCGGCGGCTGTTTCTGCGACCGCCACATGAATATAATTTCCGAACGCGTCGGGAAGAAAGTGACGAGGGAGGAGTTCTGCGGCGCCGTGACCGCATTCGGCGACGTTCACCCATACAGAAAAATATGGCTCGACCTCGCCCGCGAAGAGATAAACGGCCTCGTAAAAGCGATTACCGATGCCGTCGTCGGCGTCGACGATAATATAGGTATGGGTCTTATGGTCTCATATCCCGAATGGCATATGGCCGAAGGCAGGGACTGGGCTGAATATTGCGCAAGCGGAACGACCCCGAAACGCCGTCCCGCGATACGCATACCGATCCCCGGCTACGGCGAAATGGCTCCCACAGACTACTCCCGTATGTTTATGACCGTCTCCCATTTGATTAAAGCCATGCTCCCCGACGACGTCGAGGCATATACCGAAGTTGAGAATTATCCCATGACCCGCTACAACAAAAGCGACAGCTTTACCCGCCATCAGACAGAAGACGCGCTTATGCTCTCGGCAGACGGCGCCACCCTCGACCTTTACGCATTCTCGGGTAACGGCGTTTTGCCGACCGAGCGAAACGAAATATGGCTTTCCGAGGCCAAGCCGTTTATGTCAAAGGTAAGCTCTCTCGGCTTCGATACCAAAAAAGCGAAAGGCGTCAAAGTCATGTACGACCCGAACGCCTGCTACAATATCTGCTCAGGCGACGACTCCTCTGTCAGAGGTCTCTATCCCCGCGAAAGCAAATGGGCGGAGCTTTTCACAATGTATGGCATTTCTTTCAGCTACTGCTCCGATAAAAACGTAAAAGGCGAGACCGTCGCCGTAAGCGGACAGTATTTCCGAAACCTCGGCAAAGAGGGCACGAAGCGCTTGCTGAAAGATAACTTCTGCCTTCTTGAAGGCGAGGCGGTAATGACTCTCGACAGCATGGGTTTGCTCGATGAGATCGACGCGGTTTCGGCAAAATACCTGAACGCCGCCACAAACGACAGCGTCGTTAAAACCGCGGGAGAGGAAGACCCGCCCGGAGCCCCCGTCGGTCCCGACGTAACTCCCGCGCAATATGAAGAAATCGCCGACGGCGTCACGTTATGCGGCATAAAGCGGTGTCGCTTCAACACTCCGCACGCCATGGGCATACTCAGAATCGACTATAAAGACGGCGGCGACGTAAAGGTCGTTTCCGACCTTCGCACGGCCGACGAAAAGCATTTTTGCGACGGCATGACGGTAGTTCGCGGCAATATTTTTATTCTTCCCTATATTCACGGCTCACTATGGCAAAACAGCACCGAGAGGGCCGAAGCCGTGCAGATGATAATCGGTAATAAGGCCCCGTTTACCGTAAACCGCCCCTACCTCACGCTCTTATGGTGCGAGGACGACGGCCGCGCGGCGCTATATCTTAACAACAATTCCGCCGACGACTACGACTCCGTCCTGATATCCTGCGGTCCCGAAAGGCTCGCCGATTTCCGCCTTTATAACCGCATATTCCCTGGCGGTAAGATCGCAAGGACGAAGATCATCGACGGCAGACTGTTTTTGAACGAGATTTTGCCGCACGGCGAGATGACGGTAGTAACCGCGAAGAGGAAATGATATGAAGAAAAGGTTTTACGCGCTTTTAGCCGCTATGGCTATACTGATTTCGATACTGTCATCCTGCGGGGTTGTAAGAATGTCTCTTAAAAGTGTAGCTCTGATAAAAGCTGTCGGAAACTCCGACGCGTCCGATATTATAAAAGACGCCATGTTCGAAGCGGGCTTCGGAGCGGAGCTTATCTTTCCCAAAGGCGAGTACCGTATCGAAAAAAGCGTTGCGTTCCGGAAAGACGTTTCCGTCGTCATCGAAGAGGGCGCGGTTTTCAACATCGCGAAAAGCGGCTCGGTAACCTTTAACACCTGCTCCGTCGACGCCGGCGGCTATCAGATTTTCAAGGGAGACGGCGACGTCGTTTTCGATCCCCTTATGACCGAAATAAGGGCCGAATGGTTCGGAGCCGTTCCGAACGACGGCGCCGACGATTCGGAAGCGATATTGAAAGCCTTTTCAAAGTCGAATCGCGTCGTATTCGGCGAAGGCCGCTTCACCGTATCGAAGCCGATAAACCTAAAAGACGCCTATAAAACCGCAGTCAACGAGGTCATTTTCGTCGGCGCGGGAAAAGACAAAACCGTTTTCGAAGTCGCTCCGAATATAACCGCCATAGACAGCTGCACCGACACCGAGTCGACCTTCCTTGATATCTACGATATAGGTTTTACGGAGAAAGGCGGCGGCAAAACGTCGTGCGCCGTCAAGGTCAAAGGACCTTTTTCAAAGATACACGGCTGCGACTTTTCGGGCTTTGACGTCGGCGTATTCCACACCAACGCCTACTGCTGCTATATGACCGGCAACACCGCCGAAAACTGCGGCACCGCATTTGAAATATCCGAGCTTTCGCTCTATTTATACTTCGACAGCTGCGAGGCCGACTCCTGCGGGACCTTTATTAAATGCGAGGTGCCTCCGTCGGGTGGCATTTCTAACGCAATACTCGTCACCGACTGTAAATCGACAAACGCCTACGGCCGCGATATATCGATAACCTATAACCAGGCGGTCTGGCTCACCAACTGCGAGTTTACGGGCGGCACTGGCGGCGACGCCGCTGTATGGTTCTACGGCTGCGCCGATTCGGACGTCGGAAACTGCGTAATCTCCTCCGCGAATGCCGAAAGAAACGGCATAATCTATCAGACCACAAACTATTGCAGCGTCACGGACAGCGTTATAGAAAACAACAGAATCGGCGTCGACCTTCAGGGCTGCAATTATTCCTCGATAACGGGCAATTATTTTGCCGATAATTCCGAGGCCGATTTGCAGTCGGCGATCGCAAACGGCCTCACCGTGAAAGAGAACGAATTCACGTCTAACGTTAATTTCAAAAGCGGCGACAGGAATAAACACACGACCGTTTACGAAAACACCTTTTCAAACGCCGAATACGACTTTTCACAAAGTAAGGAAACGATTATTTCCGAAAACAACTCCTTCGGCGTGTCCGACATTATAAGACCCGAGGCGGGCGCCAAAAGCACGTCTCTTGACGTCTTGCCCCGCGTCTTCGACGCCGTCGATCTTATAGACGGAACGGAACCCTACGTCTTTTCCGTGACCGATTACGGCGCCGACAGCGACGGCAAGACCGACTGCACCGCGGCCGTCCTCGAAGCGATGGAGAAAGCCTCCGAAAGCTCCGGCGTCCTCTTCTTCCCGAGCGGCAATTATCTTATAGGCGACGTCACCGTCCCCGAGAACGTTACGGTCGCTGTAAACGGGTTAATAACCGTCAAAGACGGCGCTACCCTCGATATTCGGAGCAAATCAGTCAAATTCCCGAAGAAACAAATATTCGAACTCACGGGTAACGTTCTTCTCTCGGGCATAGACTACTGCTACCCCGAATGGTTCGGCGCGACTCCGAAAAGAGAAACCGATTCGACCGACGCTCTTCGGATGGCGATAAACGCCGCCTCGCATATCTATCTGTCGCAGGGTTATTACGGCATTTATTCGACCGTAGTCATTCCGCAGAATAAAAATATCGTAATAAGCGGCATGGGGCAAAACGCGACGTTTATAGGCCTTGACAATATAAATAAAGATTTCAAAGCGTTTGAATACGACTATCAGAGCGGCTCCGCCTCTACCGTCGCCTTCGAGTTCTTATACGTCAACGCCTCGCCGAGACGAAACGCCGCCCTGATAAGTTATAACGGTGCGGAAGACCACCGCGAAGGCAACGTAAAAATCAGGGGGATACTTTGCAACACCGTCAGAAACCTCGTTGAAGCGAAATTCGTGACCGGCTGTTTCTTTGAAGAGATACGCTCCGACGACGCAGCAAGTCTTTTCGAACTCACCTCGGCCGACGACGTGACCTTCTCTAAGGTAATCGCCTCCGACAACACCGTCGGAATGGTCCGCGCCTACGGCAAAAATCCCGACGGAAGACCGTCGCACGGCCTCAGATTTTTAATAACGAGTTCTGTCGGCGCGGGCGGAACGGACTTCATAATAAAAGACTATCAGGACGTCTTTTTCGACCACTCGAGCGGCGACCTCGGCTACGGCTCCGACGTCGAAGCCGCGCTCTTAATGGAAAACGTCGGCGATTTCAAACTGGTCAGATGCTGGTGGGCGTCTAATGCGGGACTTTCCGTTATAGAGTCGTCCCCTTACGCCGAGGTAAAGGCGGGTATATGGCTTATAAACTGCGGAAACGGCAGGATTACGAATAATTCCGTTGTCAATCAGCGCGACGGCATAAGAATAACCGGCTTCAAGGAAGACGAAACCGAAGGGATCACGATTGACGGCAATACCTTCCTCGGAAACGGCAGAAGCGAAATATGGCTTGAAAGCACTAAAAACGTTTCGATCGAGGGCAACTTCTTCGTTTCCACGACCGATTACAACTTCCTAAACGAAAAATACCGCGCGAAAGACCATAACCTGAACCTGCTTTTGACCGGCGAATATGAAAATGTCTATATAAAATACAATTTCGGAAGAATATACCTTGAAAGCGACGGCTTTAACGAACAAAAAGCCGACGGAATAACCTACCGTGAAAACTATTACAAATAAGGAGGAAAACTTATGAAAAAAGCGCTATCGGTTATTCTCGCATTACTCCTCTTGGCGTCGGTTCTCTGTGTGGTCGGGTGCACTCCCGAGCAGCCGAGCACGACCGACAAAACCCCTCTCGGCCCCTATGAGCCGACCTTGAAGCTCACCTTTGCCTTCCCCTATCACGGTTGCAACGCCGAAACCTTCTCGAAATACGATTGGACCGAGGAGGACAACGGCTGGACGCGTCTCATAAGGAGAAAGCTCAACATCAAGCTTGAACTCAAATGGAACATTTTCGATCCCGCCGCTTATTTTGAAAAACTCGATTCGTCCATTTTCGTAAACGATCTCCCCGAGATAATAAACTGCAATATCGGCGAGAACTGGGCCTATGACTACCTAAAAAGGCTCAATCAGCAGGATCTGCTCGCAGACCTGACCGAAGCCTACGACTATCTCGACGACTCCGTAAAAGCGTCTTATCAGGTCGCGGGTAAAGAGGTCTTCTATCCCTGCACCTTCGACGGGGTCTTAAAGGGTCTCCCGCAGGTCTATTATTCGCCCGAGACCGCGAATAACGTCTACTGGATAAGGCAGGACTGGCTTGACAACGTCGGCCTGAAGGCGCCGACCAACTACGAGGAACTGAAGGCCGTCATAAAGGCCTTTTCCGTCGCCGACCCCGATATGGACGGCGAGCAGAACACATACGGATTCGCGCTCTGCGTGACCCCCGATAACTACGACAGACTTTTATTCGCGGGCTATAACGCCTACCCCTATATCTGGATCGAAAACGATGACGGCGAGCTTGTCTACGGCTCCGTTCAGCCCGAAATGAAGACCGCCCTCGCCGAGCTTTCCGATATGTATAAGAGCGGCTATATCGATCCCTATCTCGACGGCAACAGATATACCGACTGCATAAACGGCACCTGCGGCATGCTCAGCGAATGGTTCGGCTATATTCTCAACCTCGACGACCGTATGAAATACAACGCCTCTATGGACTGGACGGCCATCCGCGGTTTCGGTTTCGGCTACGACGACGATTTCAGAACCCTCGTCGGCCAGTTCGGCTACAGATATTACGCCGTCAACAAGTCTTGCAAATACCCCGAGGCTCTTTGCAAGATGATGAATCTCTACGCGGCCACCCTCGCGGAGTCTAAAAGCGACAAGGAACTTTTCGAGACCCTCTTTGAAGATCCCGACGGCGTCCACCACATAAGGAACACCGCTCCCGTAATGGCGGGCGTTTTAACGGAAAAAACCGAACTTCTCTGCGTCAGAATCATCGAAGCTCTCGAAACGGGCGACATCTCGTCTCTTACCGATACGACCGCGAAGATGACCTACGATAAATGCCTCGATTATCAGCAAAACGGGACGCTCGAGAACTATCCCTACTATAAGATGTACGGCCCGGGCGGTTCGCTTGCGGAGATAGCAAAATACGACGCCTCGGAATACATCACCAACCTCTTCGCCACCGCGCAGACCGAAACCATGGCAAAGAGCTGGAACGAGCTTTTACAACTCGAGTTTTCGACTTACAGCGGAATTATAAACGGAACGATGACTATAGACGAATTCGATATGTTCGTAACCACCTGGAAAGAAATGGGCGGCGAAGAGATAACGAAAGAAGTCAACGAATGGTATAAGTCGGTACAGCAGTAATAAAAAAACAAAAACGCCCCGCGGCGCGTCCGTAAGCGGACGGTCGCGGGGCCGAGGTAAACTTTATGAAAGAGCATTTTGGAGTAAGCTTTGAGGACGATCCGCACGCCGTAAGGAAAAACGCCGATTTTTCGGCTCTCGAAGCGCTTTACGCGGGCAAAAAAGCCTACTACGGCGATTACCACTGCCACTCGAACAGCGGCGGCTCGAGCGACGGAAAAACCACTCTCGAAAACTGGCTTCACGGCATGAAGGAACTGAAACTTGACTTTGTGGGGATTATGGACCACCGTCAGGTAAGGCACATGTATCTTGACGCCTTTGATCCCGAGTATTTCCTTTACGGTTCCGAGCCTCTTGCCGATTGCACGGTAAGCGCCCCTCATCTCATAAGCCATTATATTATGATATTCCCGAAGAGAGACTCGCTCGAAAAGGTGCTTTCGGCCTTTCCCGACGTTTTCAGATTTACGGGCGACAGAGAGGCGGGACCGTCCTTTGAGTATCTTCCTATGACAAGGGAACGCTTTGAGGAAGTTCTTGCCGCCGTCAAGGATGAGGGCGGCGCGGTCGTTCACGCTCACCCCAAACAGGTAATGCAAAGCGAAAACCTCGCGGATTACTATTACGGCGAGGGAAGCGTGATCGAAACGGGATACTGCTATATCTATCCCTATATAAACAACCCCGAGACTCTTGCCAACTACCGCCTTTTTACCGATATGCTGAACGCGGGCTATAAAATATATAACGCCGCGACCAACGACTCCCATACCATGCCGATGAGCTTTGCGCTCAACACCGTTTATTCCGATAAAAAATGGGGCCCGTCATACGTTGAATGCTTAAAACGCGGCGACGTCACCGCGGGATATATCGGAATAAAAATGGAAGCGGGCGGCAAAGCGGTCGGTTCCACGGTAAAATACCGGGACGGAATGACGCTTTGCATTTCCGCAGGCGATTGCCACCCCTGCCGCTTCGACGCAAGCGACAGCTACCGCCTTGAGGTAGTGACCGATAAAGGCATAGCATACAGCGAAAGAATAACCTTCCCATTCAAACTTGCGTTAGAGGTAAAGAAGGACAGAAAGTTCTATCGCGCGGTGATTATAAGAGAATCAGACGGCGCCCCCGCCGCGATAGGAAACCCCATTTGGATAGAAAACTGACGTAACCGTCGCCCGCGGCAAGCGGGCAAAAAAAAAAGAATAGGAGAGCAAATATGAAAACCGTCAAGGATAAATACTTGGTAGTCGGCGCGGATTTCGCGGGCTACCCCTTAAAAGAGGTCGTCGTCGAGCACCTCGAGAAGAAGGGGTGGAAGATCCTCGACCTCGGCGTAAAGAAAGACAGCGACCCCAAAGACACCGATCTTATGTTTCACCGCGTCGGACTTCGCGTCGGCGCCGAGATAGCGGAGCGCAACTACGAGAGAGCGCTTCTGTTTTGCGGCACGGGTATGGGCATACATATCGCCGCGAGTAAGTGCCCCCACGTTCACGCGGGCGTTGTCGAGAGTCTTCCTACGGCAGTTCGTGCCATTACCGGCAACGGCGTAAACGTTCTTGCAATGGGCGCGTTTTACGTAGCGCCTCAATCTGCCTGCGATATTGCGGACGCATATCTTGCCAACTCTCTCGGCTCGGGCTGGGAATGGTGGCACAACTTCTACGAGTTCCATAAACTGGCGATTGACGAGCTTGAAGCGTTCGACTACGAGACCTATAAGAAAAACGGTTTCAAAGTCAATAAGCTCGGAGATTACGAACTGACGCTTGATTTTGATAAAAAACCCGAATAAAGAACGGACAAGTGTTTGAAATCGAAATTCAAATCGCCGAAATAAACGACAAATCCGAACCCAACGCCTATCGGCTTAGGGTTCGGATTTGAACTGTATGGTGCGGGTAACAGGACTTGAACCTGCACGAAGTCGCCCCCACTAGAACCTGAATCTAGCGCGTCTGCCAATTCCGCCATACCCGCGTATTTCGTTACTGCAAAATATTAGCACAAATCGCGTGGTTTGTCAACAGCATTATTCCCGATAAAAAATAAAAAATCAAACTATTTTTCGCCTTTACTCTTGACAAAACCGTGGGACGGTAGGTATAATATACGTTGTCGATAATAAAGGGGTATAGCTCAGCTGGTAGAGCAGCGGTCTCCAAAACCGCGTGCCGAGGGTTCAAATCCTTCTGCCCCTGCCAAAGCAAAAAGTCACCTTCGGGTGACTTTTATGTTTTGCAAGAAGGATTTGAACCGTGAGCGGGTCGTCGGCGTAAGCTCCATATCCTTCGCGGCGGCGTAAAACGCCGCCTCTCACTCATTCCGCCGCGCCTCCTCTCCCCAAAAAACCTCGGCGGAGGGCCTCGGTTTTTCGGGGGCCCCTGAAAAAGCGGCTTGCGACAGAGAAACAGTCCGGGGGACTGTTTCGACGCTCACCCAACCGAGCAAAGCGAGGGCGAGAAAATCCTTCTGCCCCTGCCAGAATAGGATTGCTGTTTTAACAAATATAGCAGTCCTATTTTTATTTAGTAGCCTAAATATTCCCTCTCCCTGCTATTGCAACCCCGACAAATCTTATTGCAGCTCGTGCAAATTTAGAAAAATCGGTTGCCTCTCCGCGCGTAATGTGCTAAAATTATGCCGTAAAACATACCGTGAAAGAAGGTAAACGACTTGACAGACAAAGAAAGAGTTTTGAAGACCCTTCGTTTCGAAAAAACCGACAGAGCGCCCTTCGCCGTTTTGAACGGGCAGATGTGGATCGCCGCGAGGCACGGCCATACCATGGCAAGCCTTCTCGACCTCGAGGACGCGGGAGCGTCACTCTTGGTCGACGCCTACCGCGAGATAGGCACCGAGATAATGACCTCGGGCTGCGGAGCGGCGTGGCCGATGATCGAGGTCATGGGCGGAAAGATAGATATGAACGGCCTCTCGGCCGAGATACTCTCGCGCCCGCTTTCGTCGCTTGAAGATATAAATAATTTCGACGTCCGGAAGGTCATCGCCGATATGCGCGCCGAGCATTACTATAGGCGCACCCTCGTTCAGATGAAAGAGATGCGCCGCATCGTCGGCGACGAGTGCATGATAGGCGGCGGCTTCTTCGGCCCCTTCACCATGGCGGCGCAGATGCTCGGCGTCGAGGACTTTATGGTCGAGCTTCTCACGGGCGGGGAAGAGGACGTCAAAAAAGTCATAGACTTCGCGTCCGAGATAGTCATAGCCTACCTCGAAGACCTGATTGAAAACGGTCTCGACCTCATCACCGTCCCCGAGCCGGTCGCCTCGGGCGACCTTATCCGTCCGGACGATTTCGAGAGGTTCGTCCTTCCCGCCGACCTCAAGGTGAGAGACAGACTTAAAGACAAATGCCGGAATTATCTTATTCATATTTGCGGCAAGACCGATAAGCTCGTTTCGACAATAGCCGAGGCGGGTCTCAGCGTTTTTTCGGTAGACTCTATCGACATGGTCGCGGCGCAAAAGGATTCGGGAGGGCGTTGCGCCCTTTTCGGAAACCTGAGTCCCGCTCACGTGCTCGCCTCCAAGAGTGCCGACGAGGTCTATAATATCGGTTTGGCGCTTTGTAAAGCTATGAAGCCTTACGGCGGATTTATCCTCGCGCCCGGCTGCGACCTCGCGCCGACCATCCCGCTCGAAAATCTCAAAGCCATGGCTCGCGCCGTTCGCGACGCGTGACGCGTTTTCGCCAAGAAAAAAAGCACCCCATCGGGGTGCTTTTTCGATTTTTTATCAATAAAACTCGTCTTTGTGCTTTAAGAAAACGGCTACGAGGTTGGGATCGAAATGCGTGCCCGACTCTTCCTCGATTATCCTGAAGGCGTCTTCTCTCGAAACTGCCTCTTTATAGCAACGCTTCGAGATGAGCGCGTCGAATACGTCGGCTATAGCCATTATGCGGGCCGACATAGGTATTTCCTCGCCGCTAAATCCCATCGGATAGCCCTTGCCGTCCCACCTCTCGTGGTGGTAGGTGGCAATATCGGAGGCGAACGAAATATACTCGTCGTCGGCCACGCCGTCAAGCACCTTTCTGACGATCCTGCCGCCCGACACGGCGTGCTTTTTCATCTCCTCGAATTCCTCGAAGGTGAGCTTACCCGGCTTGCAAAGTATCTTGTCGGAGACGACGACCTTGCCGATGTCGTGCATAGGCGCGAGGGTCTGCATCATAAAGGCGAAACGCTCGTCTATTCTGTCTTTATAGACGCCCTCTTTAATGGCGTCCTCGGAAAGCGTCCTGACGCAGGACGCGGTGCGCGAGACGTGCTCGCCAGTGTCGAGGTCGCGGCTTTCAATTAGGCTCGCGAGACCGGTGATTATATGGCTTTGCATACTCGAAATCTTTTGCTGATTTGCCGTAAGCTCGGCCTGAATATCCTGCTGGACGAGATCGTTATAGTAGATATAGCAAAGGCACGCCGCGATGGCTATCGCTATGTAGGTGACGTGGAGCTGATAAAGCGTCATCGGAATTATGCCTGCGACAAGCACCACGAGCACCATGATTATCGTGCGGGCGTCACGGTTCCGGAACTTTTTGCCGACTACTATCATACCGACGGCAAGATAGAAAAGGCTTACGAAATAGAAGATTTCGTAAACTATAAAGAGCGGGCCTCTCGAATAGCCTTCGTCATTAAAGAAAAATACGAGACCGAAGGGCGCGGCGACTATCTCGGTTATAAGATTGACCGCGTAATAAATAATCGCTGTTTTGCTTTGCCCGTCGACGCCGAGGGCGCCAATGAAGAGCATACCCAAAAGCGGCGCCGAAGCGAACTGTATAACCGTGAGGATAGTCAGCGGCACGGCCATCGACGGCGTGTAATAGCCGCAATGGACGGCGAACTCGGCGGCGGAGCAGAGCATGACGTCGGCGAACGTGAGCACGAACCACGTTTTCTGCTTCTTGTTGAAGCCCTTGTAGTGGAGAACGTGGAGCATCATCGCGAGCATCATTATGACCGTCAGGATGAAAATGCCGAGATAATAGTCAAACGTCATTTTTCGGTCGTCGCCTGCTTTCAAAGTAATATGAAGCCTGCATAATTATAAATAAACTGAATATTTCTCGCCTTAATACAAAATTATAACATAAATATATCGCCGCCGCAACATTTTTTTGCGGCGGCGCGGCATGTTTTATCAAAGCGTTTTGACGTAGGAACGGCGGCGCTTGTGGCGCACCGACCTGAATCTTTTCCATTGATTGAGGATCGCGAGATTGTCTTCGAGGTTCAGATTTGTCTCGGCGTATTCAACGCCGTCGTTACGGAGCATATTCATAAGCCCCGCCGTAATGACGGTTGCCACGCCCTTGTGCATATACTCGGGCGAAACGGCGATAAGTCCCAGATCGAGGACTTTCGGCTTTTTAACGGCTTTCAGAAGCCTTACGAGCGCGGCGGGCGTTAGGTGCCCGCCGGATTTCTGCACCGCCTTCGCGATGGAAGGGAAGCATATCCCGAGGCAGACGACCCTGTCGCTTTCGTCGAGTATGACGGCGACGTATTTCAAGTCAATAATCAGCCTGAAATTGTCGATCATCATCTTTTTCATACCGTCGGTGAATGGGACGGTGCCGTAAAGCTCGGCGTAGCTCGAGTCAAGGAGCTCGAAGAAGGGGTCGGCGTATTATTTTAGAAAGTCGTTAACGTTTTTCGCCTCGCCTATGTGAAGCTTATAACGCTTCATGATCTCGTCGGTCACGCGGAAAAGCTTTTCGTCGGGCTCGTCGGGAAGGTAGACCTTGCTCTCTATCCAGTCGACCTCTTTTTTGTATCCGTGATTTTCAATCAGTTTACCGTAATATTCGGCGTTATACTGCTCCTCGAAGGTCGAAAGCTGGTCGAAGCCCTCTACGAGCAGTCCTTCTCTTTCGAGGTCGGAATACCCTAAGGGGCCGCAGACGGTGTCCATGCCTAAACTTTTGGCCCACGCCTCGACGGCGTCGAAAAGAGCGTCGGCGACCTCCTGGTCGTCGACGCTGTCGAACCGTGTAAAGCGGATCCGCTTTTCATTTCTTTTTTCGTTGCTCGCCTTTTGGAGTATGCCTGAAATACGACCGACCATAAGGCCGTCCTTATAGGCGTTATAAAAGACCGATTCGCAGGTGTCGTTATAGATAAAACCGGGCTTGAACATCTTAAGCTCGTCGACGTAAAGCGGCGGGACGAAATAAGGGTTGCCCTTGTAAAGTTTAAGCGGGAAATCAAGAAAATCCTTTTGAAGCTTCTTGGTCGTAGCTTCTTTGATTTCTACCAATGTCTTATACCCGTTATCTGTGAATGGCGTGGAAGCAGACGCCTACGCCGTTGGGACCGCAATGGCTGCCCGCGGTCGGGTTGACGACGGAGAACTCTATCGGAAGGTCGTCGCCGAACTTCTTTTTGAGAAGCTCCGCGACCTCGGCGGCTATCTCGGGGGCGTCGGTGTGGCCTATAATGACGCGGTGGCTCTTTATGTCGTCTCCGAGCTCTTCAACGTAGCTCACGAGTCTGTCCATAGCCTTGGCGCGGCCCTTTTCCTTGCCGACGCTTACCATCTTGCCCTCGGCGTTCATATAGATTATCGGACGGATGCCGAGCAGCGTGCCCATGGTGCCCGCGATACCCGAAACGCGGCCGCTGTGCTTGAAGAACTTGAGGTCGTCGGCGAAGAAATACTGGGCGAAATGGTCGACCTCGGTCTCGGCCCATTTGAGTATCTCTTCGGCGGTCTTGCCCGCTTTGTAGAGGTCGCCGACCTCTTTTACTATATTGAGGCTCACTATCGTGATGCCCTTGGTGTCTATGTCGTAGAACTTTCTTTCGGGGAACTCCTCTTTAAGCTCGGCGACGGCTTTATCCATGGCGTCGAAGGTGGCGGTCATGGCGCGGGAGAAGTGGACGTAAAGAATATCGTTGCCCTCGGCGAAAACGGGTTTGAAGTAGTTTTTATACTGCTCCACGCTTATCGCACTGGTGTTGGGGAGGGCGCCGTTACGGAGAGAATCGTAGAACTCGTGCGACTTGAATTCGTCGAAATCGACGTAGGGATAGGTGGTCTTACCCTCTACGCTGTAGGGCATGCTGATAAGCTTGTAGCCGTATTCGGCGGCTTCCTTCGGGGTTATGTCTGTGTCGGTGTCGGTGAAAAGAACTAACATTGCTTTTTTCTCCTATTCAAGAATCATAATATAATCGTAAACGGGCTGACCGCCGTTTATCGTGATTATTTCCGTCCTGCCGTATTCGGCCGAAAGACGGTCGGTAAGCGCCTTGCACTCCTCTTCCGAAACGCCCTCGCCGTGGATGATGAGCGCGATATCGTAGTCCCCGATACCGAGCGATTCGGCAAGCGCCGCCGCAGCGTCGTTCCTGTCCGGCGCGTCTATGTAAACGCGGCCGTTCGCAAAGCCTAAGTAATCGTCTTTTTTAACGGTCACGCCGTCTTTTTGGGCGTCTCTCGAGGCTATGGAGACCATGCCCGTGACGACGTTCGAAATGACCTCGTTTATCTCTTCGACAATGGCGTCGGTGTCGCCCGACGAGGTGTCGAGCATAGAAACGGCGGCGTAGCCCTCGCCGATGGTTTTGGTCTCTATGACGCGCACCTCGGCCTCGTCGAAGAGGGAAGCGGCCTGCTTGGCGGTCAAAATGACGTTCCCGTTATTCGGAAAGACCAAAATGGTGTCGGCGTTGCACTCGCGGAAGGCGGTTATGAAGTCCTCGGCCGACGGATTCATCGACTGTCCGCCGTTTACGACGGCGTCGCATCCGAGCGACGTAAAGGTCTCGATAATGCCCTTGCCGGTGGCTACGCTGACGATGCCGTAAGCCTTGCGCGGCTTTTTGGCCGTGGGCGAAAACCTGTTTTCGACCTTCGCCTCGTTATGCTGAAGCGTCATATTCTCGATTTTGAGAGTGAGATATTCGCCGTATTTCTGGCAGTTGTTGAGTATATCGCCCGGTCTTTTGGTGTGGACGTGGACTTTTACAATCGAGCCGTCCTTGAAGGCGACGACAGAATCGCCCTCGCTTTCGAGGTAGTCGATAAGCTCTTTGAGGTCGAAATTATCGATGTCGCATTTCGCGCGCTGAAGCCTTAAAAGGAACTCGGTGCAGTAGCCGAATTCAAGGACGCTGTCCTCGGTGAATTTGGAGATATCGGCCGCGGGCGCCGCTTTCTTGTCGAAGGAGGGCGAATAATCCGCGCCGTTTTCGTCGAAGGCGTCCTGCATGCCCTCGACTATGTAGACCATGCCCGCGCCGCCGCTGTCGACGACGCCCGACTCTTTCAGCACCGCCAAAAGATCGGGGGTGCGGTCGAGGGAGAGACGGAGTTCTTTGGTGAAATCGTTGAAATAGCTTTCAATGGTGGTGTTTTCGTCCATACGCGAGGCGGCGTAGGTGACGGCGTCGCGGTAGACGGTGAGAATAGTCCCCTCAACGGGCGTCGTGACGGCCCTGTAGGCCTCTTCAACGCCGCACTCGAAGGCTTTGTTGATAGCCGCCGCGTCGGCAGTTTCGAGTCCTTTGAGACCCTTAGAGATGCCCGAAAAGATCCTTGAAAGAATAACGCCGGAATTGCCGCGGGCGCCGAGGAGCATACCTCTCGCCACGGCGTCGGCCGCCGTCGAAACGGAACCGTTTTTACCGGACATTACCTCGGCGGCGCCCGAATTCATGGTCATCAGCATATTGTCGCCGGTGTCGCCGTCGGGGATGGGGAATACGTTCAGGTCGTTAACTATCTGTCGGTTTTCCTCGAGATTTGCGGCGCCGCATTTCACCATATCGGCAAACAAAACGCCGTCTATCGTTCGGATATCCATACTGCTTTGTCAAACTCCCGTCTTTAAGGGTCGGGGCATAGGCCTCAACCGCATATTTTTTTGATTATTTCGTATATCCACGAGGAGGCGCACTTCGCCTCCGAAAGCAACGTTTTACGCTCGTCCGCGCTGAGACCGTCTTTAATGGCTTCGATCTCCGAGGTCTTGACCTTGCCCTTGCCGAGCGATTTGAGTGCCTGTATGACGAGCGCCGTTTTATAAGATATATCAGAGAGTATGCGGCTCGTTGTTTTTTTAAACTCGACCGTCACGTCTCCGTAGGAATACTTTCTGTAAAGGCCGTCGCTCGCGTAGGCCCACTTTCTCGGGGCATACTTTGTAAGCCCCAGAAGATTTAAGGCGCCGTCGCCCTTCGGGACTATGGTCCAGCCGTTATTCCTCGCTATGGCATTCGCGACCGCGTCGGGACGGGGTTCGACCGCCTTGCCGTCGAAAACTCTGACGTAAACGCCTCTTAAAAGCGGCTTTACGAGACCCTCTTCCTTGAGGCGCTGGACCGACTTGCGGACGGTGTCGGCGCCCGCGACTGACGCGAAATCCGACAGTACGAAAACGCTGTCGCCCGAAGACGAAACTATCATATTTTTGATCTGTCTGAAATAGTTGACCGCTTTCATATGCTTCGCCCCCTTCTCTAATTATATACTTTTTGTGACAAAATGCAAGTTTATTTGACAAAAATATGAAAAAGAAAGCGGCCGGTTTTTTCCGTGGCCGCCGAAAACGATTATTCTTTAATTCTTTTTCTTACTTTTAGCCGCCCTGTCGCGCTTTGAATCGTAGGGTTTAATGAGGTTCAACCTGAGGGCGTTAAGGCAGACGCAGACGCTGGATAAACTCATCGCCGCAGCGGCGTAAACGGGATTCAGCTCAAGCCCGAAAAGCCCCATAGCGAGCGGGATGCAGACGGCGTTATAGATAAACGCCCAGAAGAAGTTTTCCTTTATGTTTCTTATAGCGGCGCGGCTTATCCTGACGGCCGCCGCGGCGTCGCGCAGACTGCTTTTGACGAGCACCACGTCGGCGGCGTCGACGGCTATATCCGCTCCCGCGCCTATGGCTACGCCTATGTCGGCGGCGGCGAGCGCGGGCGCGTCGTTTATGCCGTCGCCCGTCATGGCGGTCACGCCGCTTTCTTTTAACTTTTTGATGACCTCGGCCTTACCCTCGGGCAAAACGCCCGCCTCGATATTTTCGATACCCGCGGCGCGTCCGACCGCTTTGGCGGTGCGCTCGTTGTCGCCCGTTATCATAGTGACGTCGATCCCCATGCCGCGAAGCTCCGAAACGGCTTTTTCGGAGTCGGCTCTCACGGTGTCGGCGACGGCTATGACGCCCTCGAAACGTCC
>JAEEIO010000137.1 GCA_016281405.1 Clostridiales bacterium
GATATCTCAGGCGAAAGCCTTTGATATACAGTCGGTGTCTATGACGATGAGGTCCCACCTGTTCCCATCCCGAACACAGTAGTTAAGCTCATCGGTGCCGAAAATACTCGGATGGCAACGTCCCGGAAAAATAGGTCGACGCCGGCTAACAAAAAACACACAGCAAACGCTGTGTGTTTTTCTTTTGTTTTTTATTTCGCCTTGTAAATGCGAACGCCGCCGTGGCTGCCGTAGCTTATGGGAAGCTCGTCCGAATACATCGAAATATTGAACCCGACGTAATTATAATCGCCCCAGAAATCTTTGTCGATATAGAGAATCTTTTTCGATGAAAGATTGGTGTCGTAGGCCGAAAGGTCTTCGTCAGGCTCGGCGCCGTCCGCCGTTTTGTATTTCACGGGCGTTACGGCGTAAAGGTCGTCGACGATTACGATACTCCCGACGGGAAACTCGTCCTTCGAGAATAACTGCGTGGCAAAATGAAAGTTCGACTTCACGGGCGCCGCGCCCTTTTTCGGGTTATAACGCAGGTTGTCCTTCCACTTGATCTCAACGTCGTCGAACTTATTTATATCTTTTCCTGTCGCGCGCAGAATGTCGGCGTCCTTTTTGAAATCGAAGCCGTCGCTCTCGGTATAGCGCGATTTCGTGATCTCAAACGGATGCTCGAGCGCGTTTTTCACGCACTCTTTAATAACGTGAAGCCTTTTTGCCACCTCGGGTTGATCCTCTGGCGTCCAGTTTATGCGGCCGACGTCGTAGCCCGTAATTGCTCCCGCGTAGGCGAGAGCGGCGGTATAGCATCCGATGCCGAGCTCGAGATGCGTCCTGTCCCTGTTCAAAGTGCCGTCTATAAACGACGTCCTGACGTTTTGAATTGCCGTGCCCGTCGGTATGACGGACACGCCCTCGAGCGCGCCGACTGCCTCTCTCGCGCTTTTTTGAATTCTCTTCATAAGCCCTTCGAGATCGCTGTCATTCTCGGGCGACGCCCACGTCATATTCCAGCAAAATACGACGTCGGGGTTGGTCGCAAGGCTTTTAACCTTTTCCAAAAACGCCGCGACGTTTACATAGCCCTCGGGACACGAATTCTTCGCTGCCGTCTGAGTGACTATGACGTCCCAATCCCTTTCGGCAATGGCTTCGTTTGAGCTGACGCCGTTTTTGTGGGTCCAGACGCCGCCGTCGTTGAAATAGTAGCGGTAATTCTTTCCGCCGACTTCTATGCTTGCAAGATGCCGCTCGGTGTCGCATCCGCCGCTGTATAAGTGGCCGATTATTATTTCGTCGTAAAGCCCCGTGTCGTTAAGAATGTTCCACAGGTATTTCACGCTGTCGTCTCCCCAGCTGTTCGCAATGGAGAGAAGCTTTATCGAGCCTCTTTTGGTGTATGGCGCGCCCGTATTCCGCGCCGAAATCTCAGAATTAACCGTTTTAACCACCTCCGTTTTTCTTTCATTATATATTAAAAAACGGCGAAATGCAACGCTTTTACCCCGAAAAAAATACGGGATATAAAAGATACGCCGCCCCGAAGGAAAGAGCCGCCACCGCCGCCCGCCTTAAAAGATAGTTTTTCAAGGGAAACCCGCCCGTCTCCACGGCCGCCGCCGTCTGAAAAAAGACGCAAAGTCCCGAAAACGAAAGCGCGGCCGCCGCCTCCGAGACGGACGTCCGTCCCGCGTCCGCAAGCTCACTTATTCCCGCGGTCATTTCAAAAAGCCCGAAGGCAAGCGGACGCCCCAAAACCGCCGACAAAGCCGCCGTCACCCCCGCCGCCTCGAGCAGGCTTAATAAGACCGCGAAAAAAACGATAAAAGCCGAGACGTAAAAGGTGGTCTCGGCGCCTTTTTTTACGGCGTCGGTGAATACCGCGGCCGATAGGGTAAACTCTCTTTCGGCCGCTTTGCCCTTTTTAACTTTTTTCTCCCCGAACGCCGCGGCGCCGACCGCGAGCGAGCATACGACCGTTACGGCGTAGATGAAAACTCCTTTCCAAACCGAGCCGAGCATCCCCGCTCCTACCGCCGTTATCACGAACGGCGGACTCGGCATATTTGCCATGGCGGCAAGCCTCGAGGCGGTCACGCCGTCTATATCGCCCCTTTTCCGAAGCTCGTCGGCCGAGACCGCCCCCGCGGGAAAGCCCGAAAGAAGCCCTATAACCAAAGTCCCCGCCGCCTCGGGCGGCAGACGGAAAAGCCTCGTCACACCGCCCAAAACGCGGTCTAAATACGCCGTCATACCCGACGAAAGCGAAAACCGCGCGATAACCAGAAAGGGAAAAATCGAAGGGGCGTATACCGTCGCCGCGGCGTAGATCGCCTCCTTCGCCGCCCCCGCCGCCACGCCTCCCGATAAAAGCGCCGACAGGGCGAAAAAGGCGGTGATAACCGCCGTCGCCGCTATCTTAAACCGTTTTTTCATAGCCTTCACCCTTAAAAGATACGCGCCCGTCATTAAATCAATGCCGCCGCAATATAAATAATTAAGGTGATGCCATTGTTGAAAGAGATTTTTTCAAAGGGACTCGCGACCGTCTCGATGCCCCGCATAGAGCTCACGGGAAACCGCGAGCTTGTCGTCTCGGGCGCCGACGGCATAAAAGAATACGAAAACGACCGTTTGACGCTTTTTTCGGGACGTTTCGCCGTCACCGCCGTCGGCCGCGACCTTGTCATCACGAGCTATAACGGCGAAGAGGCGGTCGTCTCGGGACTTATAGAAAGGCTGGAGTTTTCGTTTTGAGACCGCTTCGTTATTTCACGCTTCTCTTCGGCTACGTCGCCCTCACCGTCCGCGGACGTCCCGAACGCTTCCTCTCGGCCGCCTCACGCCTCGGAGTCCCGCTTTTTTCGGTCTCCAAAACGGGCGCCGACGTCCTCTCGGCCAAAGTCACCCCTCCCGACGCCCGAAAGCTTTTGAAAAGCGGCCTTATAACCGAGGCCGACGTCACGGCGCGCCGCGGACTCCCTTATTTTCTAAAAAAACGCCGAAAACGCCTCGGCTTTTTAATAGGCTTCGCCCTCTTTTTCGCCGTTATATTTTACCTTTTCTCTTTTATCTGGGACGTAAACGTCTACGGCCTCGAAACGATAGACGAAAAAGAGCTTATGTCGGCCCTTACGGCCGAGGGCGTCTTTATCGGCGGCCGCCTCTCGTCGTTGGACGCCGCCGACGCCGAGTTTTCACTGTATTCTCAATTCTTGAATATCAAATGGATACAGATCGAAAAACGCGGCACGACGGTAAACGTCTATCTCAAGGAGGGCGAAATACGCTCTCTGCCCGTCCCCGAAAACACCCCCGCCGACGTCGTCGCCTCGAAGGACGGCGTCGTGCTCTACGTTGCGGCCTACGGCGGCCACGCCGTCGCGAAGGACGGCGACGTCGTCAAAAAAGGCGACCTTTTGATAAGCGGCGCCTATCTGAACGAAAAAGGCGAGGAAAGGGAAACGCGCGCCTACGGCAAGGTCATGGCAAACACCGTAAATATCATCGAGGCCGAAGTGCCGCTTGGCTATTTCGAAGACGTCCGCACCGAAGAAAAAACCGTTATTACCTCCTTCCGCGTCTTCGGTCTTTCCTTCGGCCCCTTCGGGAGCCTCCCCGAATTCGGGGAATACGACGTGGAGCGAAACAAAACGCAAATTTCACTTTTTGGCGTCGACCTCCCGATATTCATAACCGAGGACGTCTTTTACCGCACGGTAAAGGTAAAACGCCTTATAGGAGAGCGAACGGCTGTCGAAAAAGCGGAAAATATCGTAAATAAATTGCAAAACGAGCGTTTTAGCGGTATAATAATAAACGAAAGCGTCGATTATTACGCCGTTTCCGACGGAGTCGTCCGCTTCGAGCGCTATCTCTACTGCACCGAGGATATCGCCGAAACGGCGCCGTTACGGCGCGCCGAAAGCGAGGAAGAAAAATGATTTTCGGATATAACGATATGACGGGCGAGGCCGCGTCCTATAAGGCCGCCGTCAGAAAAGCGGCTATGGCCGTTCTAAAGCTCGAAAACGTCCGCCGTAAGGCAGAGGTCTCTGTGACCGTCTGCGGCGACGCCTATATAAGAGACCTTAACCGCGATTACCGCGGCAAAGATAAGCCGACGGACGTCCTCTCCTTTCCCGCCTCCGAAGCGCTCGACGCCCTCGACCCCGATAACGGCGCGCTTCTCCTCGGCGATATAGTTATCTCCCTCGACACCGCCCGCCGTCAGGCGGAGGAATACGGAAACACGGTCGAAAGGGAGATATCCTTCCTCGTCGTCCACGGAATGCTCCACCTGCTCGGCTTCGACCACGAGATATCGGAGGACGAGGAGCGGATAATGTTTACGGAACAGAAAAAAATCATAAAGGAATTATATAACGAGTGAAAAAAGAGTTTAAGTTCGGCGCCGTTGCCGTCACCGGCCGCGCAAACGCGGGCAAATCTACCTTAATAAACGCCGTCGTCGGCGAAAAAGTCTCCATAGTCTCACCCAAGCCGCAGACCACGCGCGGCGCGGTGCGGGGCATCTATAACGGCGAAAACTGCCAGATAGTCTTTTCCGACGTCCCCGGTATCCACGACGCCAAAACGGGGCTCGGCAGGGAAATGATGAGGTCAATAAACGTCGAGGCCTTCTCGGCCGACTGCGTTCTGTTCCTTATGGAGGCGGGCAAAACGCGTTTTCAGGAGCCCGAAAAGCGGCTCCTTTCCTCGCTTTTCCGCGAGGAAAGACCCGTGATCCTCGTCGTCACCAAAATCGACCTCTACCCGAAGGAAAAGATCCTCCCGACAATAGCGGCGGCCGCGTCGGAGTATAACTTCGCCGCCGTCGTCCCCGTCTCGGCGAGAAAACGGGACGGCCTTGACATACTCCTTTCCGAAATAATCAAATATATTCCGAACGGCGCCCCCCGCTACGGCGAGGACGAGTATACCGATATGCCGATGCGCGAAATGCTCGGCGAGATCATAAGAGAGAAGGCGCTTTTGCACCTCGGCGACGAGGTGCCGCACGGCCTCGCGGTCGAAGTCGTCCGCTTCGACGAAAAGGGCGACCTCATAAGCGCCGCCGCCGACATAATCTGCGAAAAGCAAAACCATAAGGGCATCATAATAGGGAAGGGCGGCGCGATGCTCAAAAAGATTGCCGAGGAGGCGCGCCTCGACGCCGAAAAGGCCTTCGGCTGCCGCATCTTCCTCGAATGCTGGGTCAAAGTGAGAGAGGGCTGGCGCGATTCCCCTAAAGACCTCTCGGAACTCGGTTTTATCAAAAAAGACGAATAAAAACCCCGCCCGCCGTCGATAATCAAGACGGAGGCGGGATAAATGAAAAACAGGAAAACCGCGTGGGAGACCTTCGCGAAAAGCGGAAAAATAGAGGACTACCTCAAATATAAACGGATTATAGACGCCGAGGCGGCGAAAGAAAATGGAAAAAGTGATAAAGGGCCTCGTCATAAGAGAGGTCGAATACCGCGAAAGCGATAAAATACTGACCTTACTTACCGAAAGCGGCAAGTTTACGGTGACCGCCCGCGGCGCCAAAAAGCCGACGGGTAAAAATCTGTCTTTGGCCTCGCTCTTTTGCTACTCCGAGTTTACATTAAATGAGCAAAACGGCAAACTCTACCTTTCGGGCGGAAGCCTCATCGAGAGTTTTTACGCCCTCCGTGAGGACATCCTCCGCCTCGCCCTTGCCTCCGCCTTCGTCGAAATAGCGGGGTATTTGGGCGAAAACCCCGAGGACGCCGCCTTTATGCTGAAGCTCACCCTTAACAGCCTCTATTTTCTCTCGCGGGGCGAAGTCAAAGAAGACCTTATAAAAAGCGTTTTCGAGGCGAAATGCGCCGAGTTTTCGGGCTTTTTCCCCGATTTTTCAGGGTGCGACTACTGCGGCGCCGTCACCGAAAAAATGTATTTCGACGCCGACTCCTGCGAAATGACCTGTTCCTCTCACGCCGAGGACGTGCAGTATAAAATCCGTATAAACGCAAACGTCCTTTCTGCGCTTCGTTTCATCGGCGAAAGCAGCCTCGCGAAGGCCTATAAATTCGATATGTCCGAAGCCGACCTCCGCACTCTGACGCAGGTGACCGAGGGGATACTTTGCGCCCAGCTCGGCCGCCGTTTCGACAGCCTCGACTACTACAAAAAGCTCCGTATATAAATTGAAAGGATAAAAAATGGGCGATATAAAACTTACATCCAATACCGCGCGCTCGCTCGAGTATGACAAAATACTCGATATTCTGTCGTCCTTCGCCGTTTCCGACGCCGCGAAAGCCATGTGTAAAGCGCTTTTGCCTTCCGACAGCATCGACGACGTCTATAAGCGCCTTTACGAGACCGACGCCGCCCGCGTCATGAAAGTCCGCCGCGGCGCCCCCTCTTTTTCCGCCGCCTACGATATGACCGAGATAACGCGCCGCGCCGACGTCGGCTCGATGCTCCTCCCCGAAGAGCTCCTTCGCGTCTCGGCGATGCTTCGGTGCGCACGCTACGCCGCCGAATACTTTGAAAACGTTAAAGGAAGCGTCCTTGACCCCCTCTTTTCAGAGGTCGCGCCTAACGTCTACCTTGAAGAAAAAATCGACGGCTCCATCCTCTCCGAAGACACGATAGCCGATAACGCCTCTCCCGAGCTTTTCGCCATCCGCCGGAAGATCTCGCAGGAGGAACTGAAAATCAGAGACAGTCTGAACACGCTGATCCGCTCCAAAAGCTACTCGCAGTATCTGCAGGAGCCCATCATAACCGTCAAAAACGGCCGCTACGCCGTCCCCGTCAAGACGGAGCACCGCCGCGACGTCGCGGGCATGGTGATAGAGACCTCTTCGAGCGGCTCGACCGTCTTCATAGAGCCCGCGAGCGTAATAGAAGCCAACAACAGCATAAAAGTCCTTCACGGCAGGGAAAAGGCCGAGATAGAGCGGATTTTATACGCCCTTTCGGCCGACGTCGCCTCCTTCGCCGACTCCGTCGTGAAGACTTCAAAAGCCCTCGCGAAGCTCGATTTCATCTTCGCCAAAGCCGCTTACGCAGAAAGCCTCGACGCCGTGATGCCCGAACTCAAGACCAAAAAAGGCTTTTCCTTCAGAAAGGCGCGCCACCCGCTTATCGATCCCGCGAAGGTCGTCCCGACCGACGTCGCCATAGGCGAGGATTGCCGCATTTTAGTCATAACGGGTCCCAACACGGGCGGTAAGACCGTCTGCCTCAAAACCGCGGCGCTTTTATGCCTTATGCTTCAGTCGGGATTACATATCCCCGCCGCCGACGGAAGCTTCGCGACGGTCTTCGATAACGTCTACACCGACATCGGCGACGAACAGTCGATAGAACAGTCGCTTTCCACCTTCTCGGCGCACATGACCAATATCGTCAAGATACTCGACGCCGCCACCCCCGAAAGCTTCGTCCTCTTCGACGAGCTCGGCGCGGGCACCGACCCCGTCGAGGGCGCCGCGCTTGCCGTCTCCATACTCAAATACCTTCTTTCGAAGGATATCACCGCCGCCGCCTCGACCCACTACCCCGAATTAAAACTTTTCGCCCTCGAGACCGAAGGCGTCCAGAACGCCTCCTTAGAGTTTGACGTCGAGACCCTCCGCCCGACCTACCGTCTCATTACGGGCATGCCCGGCCGCTCCAACGCCTTCGCCATCGCCTCGCGCTTGGGCCTTCGCGCCGACATAATCGAAAACTCCAAGGGCGAGCTTTCCGAGTCGAGCGTCAAACTCGAAACGATAATCGAAAAACTCAACGAGACCCGCAAGAAATTAGAGACCGAGCTCGCCTCCGCCGAGGCCGCGAACGCCGAGGCTAAGCGCCTTAAGGCCGAATGCGAGACCTTACGCGCCGAAATAGAAAAAAACGCCGACAAAGAGATTAAAAAAGCGCTCGAAAAGGCGAAGAAAACGGCCGACGACGCCAAGTATATGGCCGACAAGCTCATAGAAGAGCTTAACGACATAAAGAAAAAGAAGGACGAAGAGGACTTCGCCCGCCGTCTCGAAGAGGCGCGCCTCTCGCTCAAAGGCCGCCTTGAAGGCATCGACGCCGTCGCCCACCCCGACAAAGAGGAGATTGACGACGGCTACGTCCTCACCCGTCCCTTAAAGGTCGGCGACAGGGTAAAAATAAAAGGCCTCGACGGCGTTTACACCGTCCGCGGCCTCAAAGATACCAAGGGCTTCGTCACTGTGCTCTCGGGCACGATACTTACGAAAGTTCAGGAAAACCGTCTTCGCCTCACCGCCGAGGAGCAAAAAGGGAAGAAAACGAATATCGCCGCCTCCGTCAAAAGAGACTCCTCCCGCGGCCGCACCGAGATCGACATCCGCGGTATGACCGTGCTCGAAGCGGAGGAGGAGGTCTCCCGCTTCATAGACGGCGCCGTCGTCTCGAATCTCGAAACGGTCTACGTCATCCACGGCAAAGGGACGGGCGCGCTCCGCAAAGGCGTCCACGAGATGCTTCGCTCAAATCCGTCGGTCAAGAGCTTCCGCCTCGGGACCTTCGGGGAAGGGGAGGACGGCGTCACCGTCGTCTCCCTCGCTTAAATCAAAAATCGGGAAAGAGCTTTCTGAAGGCTTCGGGTAACGGAGCCTTCAGTATTTTTACGCCCTCTTCGGTCGGAAGCGCGACCTCTCCCAAAAACAAAAGCTGATGCGGATACTTTTTCGTCGCCCTGCCGTAAAGTCCGTCGCCCAGAAGCGGAAAACCCGCCGCGGCGGTGTGAATCCTTATCTGATGAGTTCTCCCCGTCTCGAGCGAGAAGGCAAGGAGCGCTAACCCCTCCCGCCCGCAAAGCTTTTTATATCTCGTCACGGCGCGCTTACCGCACTCGGAAATAACGCGCCCCACCGTCCCGACGTCTTCTATCGGCAGGTCGATAACGCCCTCATCCCCGGGCGCCCCCTCGCACACGCCGAAATAGACTTTTTGAAGTCCGTTTTTTACCCTCGCGGCGTAGGCGTTTTTCGCGACGATCACGATCCCCTCGGTGTCTTTGTCGAGGCGGTAAAGCGGCCTGAAAACGCCCGAAAACTCGTCCCGAAGCGTTCCGCCGTCACGGTGTCCCGACGACGGATGGACGGGCATATCCGAAGGCTTCAGAACGGCGATGAAGTCGCCGTCCTCGTATAAGACGGGAAACCTCCCCGAAAAAACGGGCGGCGGCTCGGGGAGCGTCACCGTCACCTCCGCGCCCGCCTCTAAAACGTCGCTAGTCTTGAACTCTTTTCCGCCCGCGACTAACCCGAAACGGTATTTTTTGAGGTCGGTCACGACCGAACGCGAAAAGCCGAGCGACTCCAGAAATCTCTCAGCTTTGACCTCTTTATCGGTGTAAAAAATCAGCTTTTTCATAAGTCCATTATAACAATTTTCCAAGGCAAATGCAATATACGCCCGAAAACCTTGCAAAAACCGCCGCCTTATGCTAAAATATTCTATATTCATAATCTCCAAAGGAGCAAAAAAATGAGAATAGATACCAAATGCGTCCAGTCGGGCTACAGGCCGAAAAACGGCGAGCCGAGAATGCTTCCCATAACCCAGAGCACCACCTTCAAATACGACTCCACCGAGCACATGGGCAAGCTTTTCGCGCTCGAGGAGCCCGGCTATTTCTATACCCGCCTCGCCAACCCGACCAACGACTACGTCGCCGATAAAATAAGAGACCTCGAGGGCGGCGCCGCCGCCATGCTCACCTCGTCGGGTCAGGCCGCCATGTTCTACGCCGTCATCAACCTCTTGGGCGCGGGCGACCATTTCATCTCGACCGCCGAGATATACGGCGGCACCCATAACCTCTTCGGCGTCACCCTGAAAAAACTCGGCGTCGACGTCACCTTCGTCCCGACCGACATCTCGGAAGAGGAGCTTTCCTCCCTCGTCCGCGAAAACACCAAATGTATCTACGGCGAGACGGTCGCAAACCCCGCCCTCTCGGTCCTGGACATTGAAAAATTCGCCCGCGTCGCCCATAAGCACGGCCTTCCGCTCATAGTCGACAACACCTTCCCGACACCCGTGAACTGCCGACCCTTCGAATGGGGCGCCGATATCGTCGTCCACTCGACCACCAAATACCTTGACGGTCACGACATGGGCGTCGGCGGCTGCATAGTCGACAGCGGCAACTTCGACTGGGAGGCCTCGGGACGCTTCCCGGGCCTCACCACCCCCGACGAAAGCTATCACGGCGTAATTTACACCAAGCAGTTCGGCAAAGCGGCCTACATCACCAAGGCCACGGCGCAGATAATGAGAGACTTCGGCTCCATCCAGTCCCCCATGAACGCCTTTTTGCTCAATATCGGCATCGAGACCCTCGCCCTCCGCATGGAGCGCCACTGCCGTAACGCCGAAAGGATAGCCGAATACCTCTCCAAGCACCCCAAAATAAACAAGGTCACCTACCCGGGCCTTAAAGGCGACAAATATTACGACCTCGCCAAAAAGTATATGCCGAACGGCACCTGCGGCGTCCTCACCTTCGAGGTAAAGGGCGACGTCGCCGCCGCCGTCCGCTTTATGGACAGCCTCAAACTCGCGATGATAGCCACCCACGTCGCCGACGCCCGCACCTGCGTCCTCCACCCCGCCAGCCACACCCACCGTCAGCTCTCGCCCTCCGAGCGGCTCGCCGCCGGCGTCACCGACGGACTCATAAGATTTTCCGTCGGCATCGAAAACTGCGACGACATTATCGAAGACCTCTCGCAGGCCCTCGAAAAAGTATAAACGTAAAACGCCCGCGAAAGCGGGCGTTTATTATTGCAATTTTTCCGACAAAATGGTATAATAAATTTATCATACATCTTGTTCTGTTTCAAGGAGAAAAATCAATGAAACTTATTGACTTAAAATGTCCTTATTGCAGTTCAATAATGAAAGCCAGCGCGGATGCAAAAGAGGTTGTATGCGAGTATTGTAACGCAAAGTTTCTGGTAAATGACGAAGTAAAACACGTGCATTATGATAACGCCGAAGAGGCGGGCTATAACTTTGAAAAGGGCAGGCAAAGATTTCAAAAGGAGCAAAAAGGCTCCGTTGAAAGCTATAAATGTCCCGCTTGCGGGTCGCCCTTGCCCTACGACCCGAGCGGAAAGCTTAAATGCCCCGCCTGCGGCAACAGCTACGACGTCGAGGCCATCAAAAGGCTCGCGGCCTTCGCCGAAAACAAAACCGAGTTCAAATGGGAAGGAGCCGCGTCCGAGAGCGCCTTGCAAAACGGCGAGCGGCTCGAGAACACCGTCACCTACGTCTGCCGTTCCTGCGGCGCCGCCGTTGAGACCGA
>JAEEIO010000138.1 GCA_016281405.1 Clostridiales bacterium
AATAGTAATCGGCATCGTAGGCGCCGTGGCGGTCGCGGGCGTAGTCGCGGTCGCTTTCATTATTGCGAAGAAAAATTCTTAAACGGTTAAAAATAACGGCATACCCGAAAGGGTATGCCGTTATTTTATTTTCTTTTAAGTGCTTATGCCCGCGAACTGATCCATATAGAGCTTTCTGTAGCGTCCCGTTTCGAGCTTTATGAGCTCGTCGTGGCTGCCGCTCTCGGCTATCGCGCCGTTTTCGAGGACTATTATCTTGTCGACGTCCCTTATTGTCGAAAGACGGTGGGCGATTATGAGGCTCGTGCGGCCCTGCATCAGGTTAAGCATGGCCTGCTGAATATGGAGCTCGGTCGTGGTGTCGACGGAGCTCGTCGCCTCGTCGAGAATAAGTATCTTCGGGTCGGCGACTATCGCTCTCGCGATGGAAAGAAGCTGGCGCTGTCCCGCCGAGAGATTGGCGCCCGCCTCGGAGAGAACGGTGTCGTAGCCCTCGGGGAGTCTCTTTATGAAGGAGTGGGCGTTAGCGAGCTTGGCGGCGGCGATTATCTCCTCGTCGGTCGCCGACTCTCTGCCGTATTTTATGTTATTTTTCACTGTGTCGGAGAAGAGCACGGTGTCCTGAAGCACTATCGCGATGCTCTTACGGAGCCTGTTTTTCGGGAAGTCGAAGAGGTCGGCGCCGTCTATGGTTATGCTGCCGCCCTCGATGTCGTAAAATCTCGTAAGGAGGTTTACGACGGTGGTTTTGCCCGCGCCCGTCTTGCCGACTATGGCGATGCGGCTGCCCTTTTCGACCTTCAGGTCGAAGTCTTTGAGGACGGGCTCGCCCGCCTTGTAGGCGAAGGCGACGTGCGAGAAGTCGATGCTTCCCTTTATCTCGGCCTCAGACTTGCCCTCGTCGCTCTCGACGGGGGTGTCTATGACGGCGAAGATACGCTCGGCGCCCGCTATGGCGGTCTGGATGGTCGCCCACTGGTTTCCGAGCTCGTTAATGGGGCGGGTGAACTGCTTCGAGTAGAGAAGGAAGGACTGTATCACGCTTATCGGCATACCCGAAGTGACCGAGAAGAAGCCGCCCGTCGCCGCGATTATGATATAGTTTATGTTTCCGAGGGTATTCATTATCGGGCCCATCATACCGCCTAAGAGGTGGGCGGTGACGGCGGTCTTGCGGAGCTTTTCGGCGCTTTCGCCGAAGGAGGCGATCTCTTTGTCCTCGAGCGAATAGGACGCGACGGTGCGGTATTCGGTAATGGCCTCTTCGCTTATGCCGTTGAGGGCGCCGTTAAGCTCCTGCTGACGCTTGAAATACTTTCTCATCGCCTTGCCCATGAGGACGGTCGAGAGCATCGAAAGCGGGACGGTGACGAAGGCCAAAAGCGCCATTTTCCAGTTGAGTATGAACATGACCGTCACGACGCCTATGACGGTGAGGACGCTTGAAAACACCGTCGCAATGGACTGCGAAATGGTGTTCGAGACGGTCTCGACGTCGTTCGTCATACGGCTCATGATGTCGCCGTGACGGTGGGTGTCGAAGAACTTTATGGGAAGGTGGGCGAGGTGGTCGAAAAGATCCTGACGCATCTTTTTGACCGTCGTCTCGGAGAGCTTCGCGGCGATGAGGCCCTGCAAGAGGGTAAAGAGGGCGGCGAGGGTATAGGACGCCGCGAGCATTATGACGGCGGGCCACAGCCTTCCGAAGTCGACGTTGCCGGCGGCGACGTCGAGGATGTCGATCGTCACGCCCTGAAGGTAGGGGGACGCCAGTCCCGCGAGGGAGATGAATACGACGGTGACGGTGAGGGCGGCTATAAGCCACTTGCTTCTCGCTATGTATTTGACGAGTCTTTTGGTGGTCGCGCCGCTGTTTTTGGGCTTCTCGAAGTTTATCATGCCGTCCATGTGGCGGCCGCGCCCGGGAGCGCCTTTTCTTTCTTCAGCCAATTTCAACGTCTCCCTTCTTTATCTGGGAGTTGTAAATAGTCCGGTAGGCGGCGCAAGAAGCTAAAAGCTCCTCGTGGTTCCCGATACCCGCTATTTTTCCGTCCTCGAGAATTATTATTCTGTCGGCCGACATGACCGACGCGACGCGCTGGGCGACTATTATGACCGTAGTGTCATCAAGCTCCTTCTTAAGCGCGGCGCGAAGACGCGCGTCGGTCGAGAGGTCGAGCGCCGACATGGCGTCGTCCATTATCATTATATCGGGGCGCCTTACGATCGCCCTCGCGATAGACACGCGCTGACGTTGGCCGCCCGAGAGCTTCATGCCCTTTTCGCCGACCTCGCTCTCCATACCGTCCTCGAAGGAGGAGACGAATTCCTCGGCCTGCGAGATCGAAATGGCGGTTTTTATTTCGTCGTCGGTCGCGTCGGGTTTGCCCTGCAGTATATTGGATTTGATCGTCCCCGAGAAAAGCTCGGTCTTCTGCGAGACGACGGCGATGCGGCTTCTGAGCGCCTTGAGGTTGTAATCCTTGACGTTTACGCCGTCGACCAGGACCTCGCCCTCCGTCGCGTCGTAAAAGCGGGGGATGAGGTTTATAAGCGTCGTTTTGCCCGAGCCCGTCGCGCCCATTATGGCGACGGTCTCGCCTTTCTTTACGTCAAACGAAATACCGTCGAGAACGGGGTCGCCCGACGAGCCGGGGTAAGCGAAAACCACGTTTTTAAAGGAGACGGTGCCGCTTTTCGGGGCCTCGGAAACGGAGCCGTCTTTTATGACGGGCTCGGTCGAGAGCACCTCTTTTATTCGTCTTGTCGAGGCGGCGGCGCGGGTGATGCTTTGCGACATCATGCCGACCATGAAGAAGGAGTTCAGAACCATCGTGAGATAGGTTATCGCGGCCATTATGCCGCCGACCTTAATGACTCCGCCGTCTATCTCGAAGCCGCCTATAACTATGACGGCCACGACGGTGAGGTTCATGACTATCATTATCATCGGCATTATGATAGAGAGAAGGCGCATGACGCGGTAGGTCGTTTCGGCGAGCTCGTAGTTGGCGTTTCTGAAGCGTTCGGTCTCGTGGTCTTCGCGGACGTAGGCCTTGACGACTCTCGCGCCCGTGACGTTTTCCTGAACGACGACGTTGACGTTATCGAGCTTTTTCTGAACGAGGGTGAAAAGCGGCGTCGCCTTCTTTAAGAAGATTATGAAGAAAACGAGGATTATCGGGAAGGAGACAAGGAGCGCAAGTCCGAACTCGGGCGCGAGGGAGATAAGCATATAAAGACCGCCTATGAGCATAAACGGCGTTCTTATAAACATGCGAAGCACCATCGTGACGAATTCGCAGGTCATGTTTATATCGTTCGAGAGCCTCGTGACGAGCGAGCCCGTCGTGAAACGGTCGGTCTGCTCGAAGGAAAGATACATTACGCGGGAAAATACGGCTTTACGGAGGTCTTTACCGAACCCCTGCGACGCCTTGGCGGCGAAAAACGAACTCGACGTGCCGCCCGAGGCGCTGAGCAGTCCGAGCAGCAGCATAAGAAGACCGAGCGAAAGCACCGTTTCGACCTTCCGGTCGGCGGTAAGCGACAGATTGTTTATGCCGTCGTCGACTATCCGCTGCATGATGGACGGCAGCTGCAGGTCGCACATGACCTCCAGCATCATCGCGAGCGGCGAAAGGACGGCCCAGAACCAGTATTTTTTGAGGTATTTATAGACGCTCAAGCGCTCCCCTCCCCGTGAAGAGAATACAAAAAAACTAAAATTAATTATACTATAATACGAATAAAAAATCAATAAAAACGCCGATTTTTCATTTTTTCGCTTCGGCGCGTCGCGTCGCCTCTTTTTTATATTGTAATTTACGGAAAAATGTTATATAATAATATAATAAACCGCGAAAGGAGGCGGCGCTTATGCTTACGGCCTTGATGTCGGGCGATTTCGAGGGACTTCTGGAACTTCTTCTCGATATGGTCATCTATACTTTGCCCATTATCGTGGTATCGCTTACCTTCCACGAGCTCGCGCACGCCTTTATCTCATATAAGCTCGGCGACCCCACCGCCAAAGAGGAAGGACGCCTCACCTTCAACCCCTTGAAGCATATAGACCCCGTCGGCTTCGTGCTTCTTTTGCTCTTCGGTTTCGGCTGGGCAAAGCCCGTCCCCGTGAGGCTTCGCTGGTATAAAAACCCGAAGCTCGATTTCGCGCTGACCGCCCTCGCGGGCCCTGCGTCAAACCTTCTTTTGGCGCTCTTCGGCGCCCTTGTAATGCCGTTTTTCGCCCTGCTTTACTATAACGCGGGCAACGTTTTCACAAACTATCTTCTTCAGTTCTTCGACGGTTTCGTCTATCTGAACGTCGCCCTCGCCGTCTTCAACTTAATCCCCATACCCCCGCTCGACGGCTCGCGCGTCATAATGGCGTTTTTGCCCGACAGGATCTACGTCGCGGTGCTGAAATACGAGAGATATATCTCGATAGCTTTAATGGTCCTCATAGTCACGGGCCTTTTGGATAAGCCCCTCACGGCGGCTATAGAATTCGTTTGCAACCCGTTTTATATGCTGTCGAACGCGATATTCGAGCTTATCATAGGCATATAATCAAAACTTCGGAAAAGGCAGGTGAGCGTGTTGGAGATATCATATAAAATCGGCGATTTTTCGGGCCCTCTGGACCTGCTCCTCACGCTTATCTCGAAAAATAAAATAGATATTTTCGATATCCCGATAGCCCTCATCCTCGACCAGTATTACGAATACATCGACAAAATGAAGGAGGAGCGGCTCGAGGTGACGGCCGACTTTACCGCCATGGCGGCCGAGCTTGTCTATATCAAATCCCGCATGATGCTCCCGCTCCCCGAAGAGGAGGAGGGCGAGGATCCGAGGGAAAACCTCGTCAGGATGCTTCTCGAATACAAGCGCTACAAGGACGTTTTAGAGGACTTTCAGAAGGTCTCGGACGGCTGGGTCTCGAGCTACACCAAGGAGCCCGACCCGCCTCCCGCCAAGGTGCTTTTCACCTTCCGCCACGAGCCCGAGGAGCTTTCGGAGGCTTACCTCCGCGTCTATATGGCCCAGGGTCGAAAGGCGCCGCCGCCCGTGTCGTCCTTTAAGGGCATAGTCGGCAAGGAGCCCGTGTCGGTCGCGTCGAGGGTCATAAACATAATAAGAAGGCTTTATAAAAAGACCAGAATGAAGTTTTCCGAGCTTTTCGCGGGCGCGAAGAGCCGAAGCGAGATAGTCGCCACTTTTCTGGCGGTGCTTGAACTCTCGAAGGGCAACACCGTCGAGGTCGACGGCGACGGCGACGCCTGCACCGTAAAGCTCGTAAAAAAGAAAAAGCGCGGGCTTATAAAAGACGATAACGGAGAAGAATAATGGACAGAAGAGAGCAGAAAAGCATATTGGAAAGCGTGCTTTTTGCCGTCGGCGAGGCGACGGGAGTCGGCTTTTTGGCCGATATTCTCTGCGTAAGCGCCGAGGAGACGGTCTCGCTCCTCAAGGAGCTTGCCGCCGATTACGAGTCCGAGGGACGCGGCATAAAGCTTTCTCGCATGGAAGATAAATATCAGCTTTGCACCAAAAACGAGAACGGCGACTACGTCAAACGCGCCCTTCAGGGAAGGCGCAATTCGCCTCTTTCGAGCGCCGCGCTCGAGGTGCTCGCCATAATCGCATACAATCAGCCCGTCACCAAGGCGTTTGTCGAGCAGGTGAGGGGCGTCGACTCCGACCAGGTCGTCGCGGGTTTACTTGCCAAAGAGCTCATAGAAGAGCGGGGAAGGCTCGACGCGCCCGGACGTCCGATACTCTACGCCACCACCTCCGAATTCTTGCGGTGCTTCGGCATCAAAAGGCTTGAGGAACTGCCGCCTTTGCCCATTATCGGCGGCGACAACGAAACGCTCTACGTCCAGCAGACCATGCCGGAGGTAGAGGAGCGGGACTGACATGGACGTTTTAGCGGTCACGGGCCTCGTCCTTCTCGGGATTTTGGCGGCGGCGCTCCTTTTCATAATGATCGTCGTTCTTTTCGGGTGGGCGAAGGTTTATTTTTCCTACTCCGAGGGGGAGGGCGTAAAAATCGCGGCGTCGGTCTTCGGCGTTAAGATTACGCTCTACCCGCGTAAAAAGAAAGATAAGAAAGAAAAGAAGCCGAAGGAAAAACCCGAAGAGAAACCCGAAAAAACGCCGAAAGAGGAAAAAAAGAGCAAAAAGCCTTCGCTTATCCCCGAGACGACGGGCGGCAAAATACGGCTCTTTTTCGAGATACTTGAGGTAATTAAACTCCGTTTCCGCCTTTTCGTTTTCAGGCTTTACCTGCTCTACGGGACGGGCGACGCCGCCAAAACGGCGACCGACATAGGCAAAATGCACGCCGCCGTCGCCTCCTTTTTCGCCCTCGCGTCAAACGCCGTAAAGGTCGACCCCGTCGACGTCGTAATAACCCCCAACTTCATAGACTCGTCCAAAAAAGCCGAGACCGAAATCGTGCTTGGTCTCAAAATATTATCCGCGGTGATAACCGCCTTAAGAGTTTACAAAACCGCCGTTAAATTTCGAAAAAAGGAAAGTGAAGAGAAATGAACGAGCAGATATCCGAAATACTTTCGACCACCATGGGCAACATCAAGGAACTCGTCGACATGAACGCCGTTTTCGGCGAGCCGATAAACGCCCCCGACGGCTCGATGATCGTCCCCGTCTCCAAGGTCTCCGTCGGTTTCGCCTCGGGCGGAAGCGAGTTCGGCTCAAAGCATGAAAAGCTCCCCTTCGGCGGCGGAGCGGGCGCGGGCATAAGCATTATTCCCGTCGCTTTCCTCGTCGTCAAAGAGGATGGCGTAAAACTCATCCCCATAACCCTCAATTCCGACGCCGCCGACAAGCTCGTTTCGATGATCCCTGAGGTCGCCGAAAAGGTGTCCGACTTTTTCGCAAAGAGAAAAGCGGAGAAGGAAGAGGAATATTAAGCTTTTTCCGTGACGGAAGGACTTCCGTCGGAGGTGTAAAAATTGCCTATTAAAATAAACAACGAGCTTCCCGCGAAAAAGAGGCTCGAAAGCGAAAACATTTTCGTAATGACCGAAAAGAGGGCAATGTCGCAGGACATCCGCCCTCTGAAGATCGCGTTTTTGAATCTCATGCCGACCAAGATAGACACCGAGACGCAGTTTATGCGGCTGCTCGGCAACACGCCGATTCAGGTCGACATCGAGCTCGTCCAGACGAGAACGCACATCTCGAAAAACACCTCGGCCGAGCATCTTATAAAGTTCTACGAATGCTTCGACGACATAAAAGACCGCAAATTCGACGGTCTCATAGTGACGGGCGCGCCCGTCGAGACGCTCGACTATAAGGACGTCGACTACTGGCGCGAGCTCGAGGAGATTTTCGACTGGGCCGACCACAACGTCTATTCGTCCATCTTTATCTGCTGGGGCGCGCAGGCGGCGCTCTGGCACTATTACGGCGTGCCGAAATACCCGCTTAAAGAAAAGATGTTCGGCATCTTCCCCCATAAACGCCTTTCCTACACCGAGCCGCTGATGCGCGGCTTTGACGACGTCTTTATGGCGCCCCACTCCCGTCATACCGAGGTGAGAACGGAAGACGTCAGGGCGGCCGGGCTCAAAGTCCTTGCCGAGTCCGACAAAGCGGGACTTTATATCTGCATGGGCAAAAACGGCAGGCAGGTCTTCGTGACGGGGCATTGCGAATACGACGCCGACACCCTCGCCAAGGAGTATTTCCGCGACGTCGGAAAGGGCCTTAAAATAAAGGTCCCCGAAAACTATTTTCCCGACGACGATCCGAATAACGCGCCGCCTTTGACGTGGCGGAGCCACGGAAGTCTGCTTTTTTCAAACTGGGTGAACTATTACGTCTATCAGGCCACGCCCTATGATGAGAAGAAGATCAAATAACTTGATAAAAAAAGCCGCGGCCATAATTTCGGCGGCGGCTTTGCTCGTTTTGACGTCGTGCGGCGGGGACGGTAAAATGGCGGCGGCCGCGAGATTTTCACGCCTTTACGACGAGGTCTCGGCCGCGTCGTCGCTCGACTTCGAAAAGCGGATAACGGTCGTCATCTCGACCGAAAAGGGCGTTTACGACATGTCGCAGACGGAGCGCGTCAAGGCCTTCGCCGACGGCCGCGCCTCCTATGAATACGAGAGCAGGACGGTAAACCGCGAGGTCGAATACTGCGTTTTCTGCGACGGAGAAAACAGTTATATCCCGCTTTACGGCGACGTCTACGTCAAAAAGCCCGCCGAAAAGCTCGATTTCGCGTCGGTCGCGCCCGTGGCCGAAAGCGGATTTATCTCGGCGAAAAAGACGTTTGAGGACGACCGCGAGGTCTATATGGCGATAAGCGACGGCGCCGACGTCATAGGCTACGTCCGCGCGGCGCTAAGTGACAGCTTCGACCCCGAGAGCATGGGGACGAAGGCCGAATACGCCCCCGTCACGCTTTTCATAAACGATAGCTCCGAAGAGCGGTTTTTCGCGCTCGAAGGGGAGGTCGACCTCGGAACGCTTTCGGCGGAATACAGGATAGAGGTCGAGATCTTCTCCTTAAACGGGCTTGACGAGATAAAATATCCGCTCGACGAGGAGGAGCTTGCCGAGGTCGGAAGCTATACGGATTTTATAAAGTCGCTCTACCCGATAGCGCGGGTGGTGCCGCGGTCGCTTTTCACGGTGCTTTTCGGCTTCGACCCCGGCGACGATTTCGATTTCTTCTCCTTCGATTTCAACGACTACCGCGGCGTGCTCTATTGGGACGCCTTTCTGGAAGCGATAAAATAAAGCGAAATAAAAGCCGTTCTTCAGAGGAAGAACGGCTTTCTTTTTATACGGCTATCTTTCGACGGAGCCTTATTTTGTCGGCAAGAAGCGCTATGAACTCCGAGTTGGTCGGCTTGCCCTTGTGGACCGAGACGGTGTAGCCGAAGGCCGACTGGAGCTTGTCGATGTCGCCGCGCTCCCACGCGACCTCGATGGCGTGACGTATCGCGCGCTCTACGCGCGAAGGCGACGTCCCGAACTTTTTGGCGATGGCGGGGTATAAAACCTTGGTGACGGCGTGCATTACCTCGGGGTCGCCGACCGCCGTGATTATGGCCGTCCTTATGTAGTAATAGCCTTTGATGTGGGCGGGGATGCCGAGGTCCAGAATGCAGTCGGTCACCTCGCGCTCAAGCCCGCCCGCGCCCGAGACGATGCTTTCGAGCTTGTCGGCGGCCTCGCGCATCTCCTCCTTCGAGGGGACGCCGAAAAGGCGTTCGATACGGTCGCAAAGAACCGACGGCTCGAAGGGCTTGAGAAGGTAGTAGCCTACGCCGAGCGAGTTGGACTCGCGCATGAGATAGTCGCTTGAAAGGCGGGTGGCTATCACGAATACGGGCGGCTTCGACGGGCGCTCCTCCCTCACTTTTTTGATGACGCCGATGCCGTCGAGACCCGAAAGCAGTATGTCGGTGACGACAACGTCGGGCGACTGCTCCCTTATGATCCTAAGGCCTTCCTCGCCGTTTCCGCTCGCGGCGACGACGTCGAAGCCGCGTTGACGGAGCGCCGCCGCGGCCGCGTGGCGGAAGGAGGCGCTGTCGTCGAGTATTACTATTCTTTTCTGTTCCATTTGTCACTCTTCCTTTTTTCGTTTGATTTGAGGTAATTTTACCATAATTTTACAATTTACAAAACGGAACGACGGCAATTTCGGCGCCTTAAAAGCGACGGAATATCGCGCGTTCCCGCGGCGAGTTTTTATATCAAAACACAATAATAACATAATCGGATGTTAACTTTACGAAAAACGTGTTAAAACACGTCGGTTTTTAAGAGCGAAAAGAGGGAAAACGACTGCTTTCGACCGCAAAAAAGTCGGTGGACTTATTTTTTTCTCTTTCAAAAACGGAAGAAATATGTTATAATAACCTCACGAAACAGGCGCCAAATCAAAGATTTGGACTGTTTCGGAGAACATTGTATCGTAAAATAAACCGCTTCGCGGTTTCAGGGCTTTCGCCCTGACAACTTCGTTGTATTTTGTGATAATATTATATATATTGTATTTTCGGGAGACTTTATATGCGTTTTGACGGCGTTTTGCTTCTTTCCGACCTCGACGGCACTTTCTTGAACGACAGCGTCGCGCCCGTCGCGGCCAATACCGAGGCGGTAAAAAGGTTTATAAATAACGGCGGACTTTTTTCGGTGGCCTCGGGCAGGCCGCCGCAGTCGGCCTTGCGTTATATAGGGGACTGCGGCGTCAACTTTCCCGCCGTGCTTTTTAACGGCGCGATGGCCTACGATTTCGAAAAAGAGAAGCCGCTTTTCTTACTGCATCCCGACCGCGAGACCGAAAAGGCGGTCTTCGGGTTTTACGAGGAATACAAGGACAGAGTCGGTTTTATAGGCTATTATGAAGACAAGCTCGTCACGGCGGAGCGCAACCGCTATTCGCAGATAATGGAGCCTTTCGAGGCGCTGCCCTTTACCGAGGCGCCTCTTTCGGAGATGCCCTTTCCCGCGGTGAAATATCTTTTCATCGCCGAGCCCGAGACGATAAACGAGCTTTACCCGAAGATAAAAGAGGCGGGGAGGGGCAGATACCGCGCTACGAGCGCGGGAAAATATTTCGTCGAGATACTTGCATCCGAGGCCGACAAGGGGACGACGATGAGGCGCGTCCTCGAGATGAGAAAGGGCGAGGTAAAGACCGTCGTCGCCGTAGGCGACTATCTGAACGATCTGTGTATTCTCGAAAAGGCCGACGTAAAGGCCGTCGTCAAGGGGGCGCCGAAGGCGCTTACCGACATAGCCGACTACGTTACGCAAAAGACCAATAACGAGGGCGCGGTGGCCGATCTGATAGACAATCTGGAGGCGATATTAAATGCGAAAGCTCGATGAAATAGTCGCGACGGTGCAAAAGCCGGCGCGTTATACGGGCGGCGAGTTCGGGGAGATAATAAAAGACCCCGCGTCTTACTCTTTGCATTTCGCCT
>JAEEIO010000139.1 GCA_016281405.1 Clostridiales bacterium
CGGGATTCGGAAGGTGCATCGCGGCAAACACGAGCGAGGTCCCCGCTATTGCGACGACGGGGCTTTTATACCTGCGCCTCAGCTTTTGATAAAAATAAGCTCTGTCGGTGAGCTCTTCCGCGCCCGACTGTATAAGGACGCAGACGAGAAGGATGAAAAAGACGAGAGGGTCGAACCTGTTGAAGGAAAGGCGGATGTCGCCGCTAAGAGCCGCAATGAGGATACATAAGCCGTTCGTGCCGAAGCCGAGCGCGAGACCCGCAAGCACGCCTTTGAAATTGTTTCCGATCTTATTGGGAGCGAGCTGTTTTACGATCGGGCGGTTATACCTGAAAACGCCGCACGCAAAGAAAAAAACCAGCCAATCGCCGAAAAACAGAAAATACAGAAGTATGAATTCGGCCGTGTCCTCCGATCCCGAGATCGCCGTGAACAGATCTTCAAACGGGATGACGTTAGCCAGAAGCCCCGAAATAACAGAGGCGACTAAGGCCAGCAAGATGGCGAGAAGGGCCGCTATCGGCAGTATATCCGTCCATTTTCGCGAGGGTCTTAAATACCGGGCTGTCTTTTCTTTCATGAGCACACCTCTTTTTTATTTTATAAAGCAGAAAAGGTCAAAAAAGCGGGCGGTCATTTAACTTTCGCGCAGGGCTTTTCAAAGTTTATCCCGAAGCGTTTTTCCATTTCCGCCTTGCCTTCGTCGGTAAGATAATAACGGAGACGGAGCTCGTCCGTTTCGTATCTCAGCCAGCCCATATTGACGCAGTAATTGAGCATCTCCGAGCCGATAAAAAAGGGATTTACCTCCTGCATCTTCGAAAATTCCTCCTTTGTCAAACGTTCGGCGCGGCTCGCTTTCGTGCCGCGCGCTTCGAGAAAGCCGTACTTTTCGCGTATGTACGCGGAAAGGGCGGTAAGCCCGCTTTCGGACCCCTCTTTAAGCTCAAGCTCCATTTCGGATATCGCCGAATAGCGCCCGTCGCGCCTGACCTCGCCGCGGTCGAAGCTTATTTCGATAAGAGAGCCTTCAAAAAGGGCGTTTTTATAAGTTCGCGTGAAATCGGTCTCAAACATAGGCGCGAGCCTTTTTGAAAGAAGGGCGGCGGCGACGGGGAGAGAGACCCCGGGACTTTCGGATAAAAGCTCTGCCGCGCCGTCAAGACTTTCCGCGCGCACCTCCGTTTCGGGGCGGGAATTGCCCTGCCTTTTTCCTTTGAGGCAGTATACCGTCTCGTTTCCTTCAAGCCGTTCGCGGAAAGAAGCGCCCGCCTTCAGAAGCGCGCGTTCGGGCGTGTCGTAGTAGGTCGCGCGCATACGCAGGGACTTTTGCTCCGAAACGAAAAAGGTTTCTTTTTCAAAAAGCGCCGCCGCTTCGTGGGCGAGCACCGGGGAAAGCTTTATCTCGGTTTCCAAAAGAAACACCTCCGATACAACATATTGTAGCACTTTGCGCGCGAGTATGCAACTTAAAAACAAATTGTTGTAAACTTTATAAGAAATCTCTTTTATTTTCGCGTTGTATATGATAAAATATAATAAATATATTATATTCAGGGGTGGGGCAAATGCTGAACAGAGTAGTCGTGACCATAGACGGCATAAACTATACCGTCGTTGCCGAAGAAGATGAGGAATACATCCGCAAGACGGCGGCGCTGGTCGACAAGACTCTTACCGACATCAAAGCTCAGACGACCTTTTCGACTATGACCGCGGCGGTCCTGAGCGCGCTCAATATCGCCGACAAATACTATAAGGCGATAGACGCGGCGGACAATCTTCGCCGTCAGGTGAAGGAATACGCCGCCGAGAACGCCGCCCTGCGAGCCGAACAAAACCGCAGATCGCGCTGAAAGCAGGGTGAAGTAACTTGCCGCTTGAGCTTATTTGCCGTGTGACGTCCGCCGATCCCGCCGTCGCCGCCTTGCGCGCCGGCGCGGATACCGTCATGCCGGTCGTCGCGGGTTACGGCCGGGTAAAGGAAGGTTTTGACAGAGCGGGGCTCTGCGAGGTGCTGAAATATTGCAGGGCGAGGGGCAAAAAAACCGTCGTTTCTTTTTTGGCGTGCGCTTCCGACGACGACCTTGTAAAGATCAAGGAAACGGTCTTCGACGCGGTGCGCCACGGCGCAGACGCTTTTTCGGCGCAGGATACGGGCGTTTTGAAAATGATAAAGAAGCTCGCGCCGAAGGCCGCGCTTTACGGCGGAGAGGGCTTCCCGGCGCAAAGCAGCGCCGACGCTTTAGCCGCGGAGGCAATGGGGCTTTCGGGCATAACGCTTGCCAAAGAGCTTGACCTAACGAGAATAAAAAGGATATGCGGGAATACGAAGCTTCGCGCCGTCGTTTTCGTCCACGGCGACACATGCGTTTCCTATGAGGGGCAGTGCTTTATGTCCTCCGCGCTTTGCGCGCGCTCGGCGCTTCGGGGCGAATGCGCCTATCCCTGCCGCGCCCTTTATTCCTATTTCGGAGACGCGCCCGCGAACCATCTTTCGCTCAAGGATACCTGCCTCGTTTCGCATCTTAAAGAGCTTGAGGCGGCGGGCGTTTCGGAAATATACGTGAACGCCGCGGGCAAACGGCCCGAATATGCCGCCATGATCTGTTCGCTTTACAAAAAGGCGCTTACCGAGGGCAAAGCGCCCTCCCGCGCCGAGATCATGCGGATAGAGAGCGCCTTTTCGCGCGAGGGCATGACCGACGGATTTTTGAAGGGCGAAAAGGGCGCCTCTATGTTCGGGATGCATAACGAGGGCTCCGACAAAGAGACGAAAAAGCTTCTCGCGTCGGTCAAAAAAGAGTTTCTGACCGATCCCGAAAAGCCGTCTTTGCCCGCGGACGTTTATTTTTCCG
>JAEEIO010000140.1 GCA_016281405.1 Clostridiales bacterium
GGCCATGCGCGCCGTGGCGGTGAAATCGACCAATCCCGCGCTTGAGGGAATTCTGATAAGGGCGGAGGAAAACGCGATCAAAGTCGTCGGCTACGACGGAGATATCGCCGTTTCGGCCGTCTGCGACGCGATAGTCGCGGAGGAGGGCGCCGTAGTCCTTAATTCCCATCTCTTTTCCGAGATGATAAGGCGTTTCGGCCCCGGTTCGGTCGACGTTACGACCGACAACGCCTTTTACACCGACGTTAAAAACAATCTCACAAATTATAAAATAAACGGCATTTCGCCGGACGACTATCCGTCCTTACCCGAGATGTCTCCCGAAAACTCGCTTAAATTCCCGCAGAACGTCCTTAAAAGCATGCTCCGTCAGACGGTTTTCTCGATGTCGCTTTCCGAGACCAAGCCGATACTTAACGGCTGCTATTTCAGCATCGAGGGGTCGATGGTCAAGACCGTCGCCGTCGACGGCTACCGCCTCGCCATAAGGGAAGAGATAATAGATACCGGCTCGACCGCCGCGACGTCCTTCATAGTCCCCGCCAAGACGGTGAACGAGGTTCTGAAGCTTCTTTCCGACGAGGAAGGGAAGACCGTCTTCGTAGAGCACACCAAGAGACAGATAATCTTCAAGATAGGCCCCGTGACGCTGACGTCCCGCCTTATCGAAGGCGAATTCCTCGATTACAACGCCATAGCCAATAAAAAGACGTCTATCGACTGCAAAATCGATCCGAAGGCCTTCCTCTCGGGCATCGAAAGAACGGCGCTTTTAAGCAGCGAAAAGCTCCGCATGCCCGTCAGAGCCGTTTTCGAGACCGACAGAGTGGTTTTGAACTGCAAGACGACTCAGGGATGGGTCCACGACGAAATCGCCTGTAAGACGGTCGGAGGCAGTTTAGAGATAGGGTTCTCCGATAAGTTCATGTCGGACGCCTTACGCGTCATAGGCGACGAAGAGATATACGTCCGCCTCGACAGCAACCTTTCGCCGATAGTTCTGGAGCCCGTTTCGGGCACGGCCTATAAGTTCATTATACTCCCCGTAAGGCTGAAGTGAGGATCTTCCGATGGATGAAGAGAAAAAAGCCGAAGAAATGGAGTTAAAGGAGTCCGCCGCCCCCGCGGAGGAGACCGCGGATGCTGCCGAAACGGCCGAAACGGTCGGGGAACGCGTCATTACCGCCGCCGAAAAGCTGGCGAGGGAGACGGCCGTCTTCGTAAACGCCGCAAAGCTCGACACCAAGGCCCTTTTCAAAATGCAGACGACGGCTTTTATAAAGTCGCCGACCAACTGGATATTCTACGCCGTCATAATTATAGCTTTCGCGCTGATCGCTTTCTTACGCCCCGAGGGATTTACTCTCGAAGGGGCGCTCGTGCTCGTCGGGTTTATCGTCCTCATAGCCGCTTTTATACCGCTTACGATGTGGATAGTTTCGAAAAACGGCGAGAAAAACGCCGCGAAAGCGGGCGGCGACCTCACCCAGACCGTCACGGCGACCGAGGAAATGCTCTATTATTCGGCGAGCGGCAAGACCGTCGGCTTCGAATACGGCGCTTTCGTGAAGATAATGGAGAATAAAGAGTATTATTACCTCATTACCTACGCGAGACAGATGGTGATGATAGCCAAAAACGGCTTCACCTTAGGCGATCCCGGGGAGTTTTACGGCTTCGTCGCCTCGAAAATCGCCGCGAAATAACGGAGAACGCCATGACCGTCGAGTCCGTAAGCTTCAAGGATTTCAGAAATCTCTCCGAAACGCTCTCCTTCGGGAGCGGCGTCAACCTGCTCCTTGGCGTAAACGGGGAGGGGAAGACCAATATCGCCGAGGGAGTCTGGCTCTTTTCGGCGGGGAAGAGCTTCAGGGGCGCGGCCGACCGCGAAATGATAAGGTTCGGCGCCGCGGCGGCGGAGCTGTCGCTGGTTTATTTCTCCGAGGGACGCCGTAACGAGCTTAAAATGGTCCTTCGGCCCGACGAGAAAAGAGAGATATACAAAAACGGCATCCGTCTTCGCCGCACCGCCGACATTATCGGCGACTTTTCGGCCGTGGCCTTCACCCCCGCGACGCTCGGCGTCATAAGCGAGGGGCCGTCGGAGCGAAGGCGGTTCGCGGATATCGCGATAAGTCAGCTTAAGCCCTCTTATATGCGGGCGCTTATGAACTATAACGCCGCCCTCTCGGAGCGTAACGCCTGCTTAAAGCTCGTCCGCGCCGGGGAAGCGACGGATTATCAGCTTCTCGAGTGGGAGTGCATGATGGCTCCCGACGGCGCGAGAGTGACCGCCGAGAGAAAAAAGTATATCGAAAGGCTCGCGCCCGTCGCCGCCGAGGAGTTTTCGAGGATCACGGGCGGTAAGGAGACCCTTACCGTCGGGTATCTGCCGAGCGGCGGACTTCTGGAGCGCGAAACGTCCGAAACGGCGGAAAACCTGAAGACGTGGAACCGCCGCGAGCCCTACGGGTCGGTCGACCGCATGGAGCTTTTCAAGCTTGAAAACGCGCTTTTGCAAAAGACCTACGACAACAGAAAAAGAGACGTCAGGGAGGGAAGCTCTTCGATAGGCCCCCACCGCGACGAGCTTATAATAAACATAAACGGTAAAAGCGCCCGCGACTACGCGTCGCAGGGGCAAAAACGGTCGGCGGCGCTCGCCCTGAAGGCCGCCGAATGCCGCATAGTCAGGGAGGAAACGGGCGAGGAGCCGGTCGTCATTCTGGACGACGTCTTCTCCGAGCTTGACGCCGCGAGGCGCCGCTACGTCCTCGACAGCCTGTCGAAGGGGCAGTCGATTATCACGTCGTGCGAGACCGCGCGTCTCGGCCGCGCCGCCAAGGGCAGGGTCTTCGCGGTGAAAGCGGGCACGGCGACGGTTGTGAAGGAGTAAATTATACGAAGAGTATAATTTTCAGCAAATTTGCGGTTTTTTGCAGTTATTTCACGGTAAAATTATACCGATAGTAAAGCCGGAGGAAAAAATGTATCTTCACATAGGCGGCGGAAACGCCGTCAGGGCCGAGAGCATAGTGCTTATACTCGACCTCGATACCGCCATGACGGGGCGCGACAACACCGAAATACTCCGCCGTCTCACGTCGGAGGGCAAGGTGAGGGACGTCACCGTCGACGGACTTCCGAAAAGTCTGCTTTTGATCTCCGAAAAGGGAGAGGAAAGCGCCTATCTGTCGTCGCTCGCGGCGGCGACCCTCTTAAAAAGGTTAAAACCGGCCTCGATAGGCCGCGACAGTTTTATCCGAACCAACGAAAGGATCTGAGCAAATGTCTGAAAACAGCGTAACGGCCGCCACGGGAGCGAAATACGACGAAAACCAGATACAAGTCCTCGAGGGACTCGAGGCCGTCAGAAAGCGCCCCGGCATGTATATCGGCACGACCGCCTCGAGAGGTCTTCACCATCTCGTAAACGAGATAGTGGATAACTCCATCGACGAGGCGCTTGCGGGATATTGCAGCAAGATAACCGTGACGGTGCTTCCCGGCGACGTCATAACCGTCACCGACAACGGCCGCGGCATACCCGTCGGTATACATCCCAAGGCGGGCATACCCACCCTCGAGGTGGTATTTACCATACTCCACGCGGGCGGCAAGTTCGGCGGCGGCGGATACAAGGTGTCGGGCGGCCTTCACGGCGTCGGCGCCTCGGTCGTCAACGCCCTCTCCGAGTGGCTCGAGGTCGAGGTCTCGGACGGCGATCAGATCTACAAAATGCGCTTCGAGCGCGGCAAGACCGTGCTTCCGCTCACCGTCATAGGCAAGTCGGACGGCACCACCGGCACCGCCGTCACCTTCAAGCCCGACGCGCAGATATTCGAAGATACCGTCTTCGATTACGAGACGCTTTTGACCCGCCTTCGCGAGCAGGCCTTCCTGAACGCGGGCGTCTACATAGAGCTTGCCGACGAGCGCGGCGACGAGAGAGTCTGCGACCACCTAAAATACGAGGGCGGCATAAGGGACTACGTCAAATACATAAACGATAAAAAGGCCGCCGAGAATATAAGCGACATAATTTACGTTTCGGGCGAGAAAAACACCTCGACCTGCGAGGTCGCGCTCCAGTATACCGACGGCTTCAACGAAATGCTCCTGTCGTTCGCCAACAACATCCACACCGTCGACGGCGGCACCCACGAGGCGGGCTTCAAGTCGGCGCTGACGCGCGTTATCAACGACTACGCCAAAAAATACAACTTCATCAAAGACAGCGACAAGACCCTTTCGGGCGACGACGTCCGCGAGGGCCTCACGGCGATAGTCTCGGTAAAGCTCATCGAGGCGCAGTTCGAGGGGCAGACCAAGGGCAAGCTCGGAAACAGCGAGATAAGGACCTTCGTCGACGCCCTCGTCTACGACAAGCTGACCGACTATTTCGAGGAAAACCCCGCCGTCGCGAGAACGATTCTCGATAAGGCGCTGACGGCGCTTCGCGCGAGAGAGGCCGCGAGGCGCGCGAGGGAGGCCGAACGCAGAAAGTCGCCGCTTGACAGCAGTTCGCTTCCCGGCAAGCTTGCCGACTGCCAGAGCCGCGACCCCGAATCGACCGAAATATTCATCGTCGAGGGCGACTCGGCGGGCGGCTCCGCCAAGGGCGGCCGCGACAGGACCTTCCAGGCGATACTTCCGCTCTGGGGCAAGATGCTAAACGTCGAAAAAGCCCGCATAGACAAAGTCTACGGAAACGACAAATTAACGCCCGTCGTCACGGCGCTCGGGACGGGCATCGGAGAGGATTTCAACATTGAAAAGCTCCGCTACGGCAAAGTAATAATAATGGCCGATGCCGACGTCGACGGCGCACACATAAGAACGCTTCTTCTCACCTTCTTCTTCAGATATATGAAGCCGCTTATCGAGGAGGGCCACGTCTACCTCGCCCAGCCGCCGCTTTACAAGGTCGCGAAGGGCAAGACGGAGAAATACGCCCACACCGAAGAGGAGAGAATAAGATTTCTCGAGGAGCTCGGCGAGGACGCCGTGGTCCAGAGATATAAGGGTCTCGGCGAGATGAACCCCGACCAGCTCCGCGTTACGACCATGCTCCCCGAAAACAGGGTGCTCGTCAAGGTAAACATCGAGGACGCCATAAAGGCCGACGAGATATTCTCGGTGCTTATGGGCGACAAGGTCGAGCCGAGAAGAGAGTTCATCGAACAAAACGCCAAATACGTCAACAATCTGGACGTCTGACGGCAGATAAAACTTAAGCAGGGAGACGACGGTTTTGGAACAGGATCTTATAAACAGCAGTGAAGACATTTCGGGTAAAATAATACCCGTCGCGATCGAGAAGGAAATGAAAAACGCCTATATCGACTACGCTATGTCGGTAATAGTCGGGCGCGCCCTTCCCGACGTCCGCGACGGCCTGAAGCCCGTCCACAGAAGAATTCTTTATACGATGTATGAGGCGGGACTCCTTCCCAACAAGCCCTACAGAAAGTCGGCGACCACCGTCGGCGACGTGCTCGGCAAATACCACCCGCACGGCGACCAGTCGGTCTACGACGCCATGGTAAGGATGGCGCAGGACTTCTCGCTCCGCTATCCGCTCATAGACGGCCAGGGCAACTTCGGCTCGGTCGACGGCGACCCGCCTGCCGCCTACCGTTACACCGAGGCGAGAATGAGCAAAATGTCGGTCGAAATGCTCACCGACATCGAAAAGGAAACGGTCAAAATGATGCCCTCCTTCGACGAGAAGGAGGAGGAGCCGGTCGTGCTCCCGTCGCGTTTCCCGAACCTTCTCGTCAACGGCTCGAACGGCATTGCCGTCGGCATGGCGACAAGCGTCCCGCCGCACAATCTTAACGAGGTCATCGACGCCATCGACTGCATACTCGACGACCCCGAATGCACGCTTATCGACATTATGGAGCGCCTCAAAGGCCCCGACTTCCCGACGGCGGGCATTATAATGGGTAAAAGCGGCATCCGCGCCGCCTACGCCACGGGCAGAGGCAAGATAAGAGTCCGCGCCCGCGCCGAGATAGAGGAGCACAAGGGACGTTTCAGAATAAACGTCACCGAGCTTCCTTATCAAGTAAACAAGGCGCGTCTTATCGAGTCGATAGCCGACCTCGTGAAGGAAAAGAGAATAGAGGGCATATCCGACCTCAGAGACGAATCCGATATAAAGGGTATGTCTATCATTATCGAGATAAAGCGCGACGCCAACCCGCAGGTCGTCCTTAACAACCTCTTCGCGATGACGCAGCTTGAAGACACCCAGTCGGTCATATTGCTTGCCCTCGTCGACAATCAGCCGAAAATCATGTCGATAAGGGAAATGCTCGACCACTATATCGCCTTCCAGCGCGAGATCATAGTCAACAGGACCAAATTCGACCTCAAAAAGGCCGCCGCGAGAATGCACATCGTCGAGGGACTGCGCCGCGCGCTTGACATCATAGACGAAATCATCGCGACGATAAAGGCCTCCTCCAACACCGCAAACGCCAAGGAAAACCTCGTCACCAAATTCGGCTTCTCCGAGATACAGGCCGAGGAGATAGTCAATATGAGGCTCGCGAGACTTACAAATCTCGCAAGAGAGGAGCTTGACGCCGAATACGCCCAGCTCGAGGCTGCCATAGCCGATTACAACGATATTCTGGCCCGTCCCGAGAGAGTCACGGAGATATTCAGGGACGAGCTTCACGCCATAGGCAAGAAATACGGCGACGAGAGGCGCACCGAAATATCGGCCGTCGAAAACGACATCGACATAGAAGACCTCATCGAGGAGCAGGACTGCGTTTACACCTACACCCACTTCGGCTACATAAAGCGCCAGCTTATAGAGACCTATAAGGCGCAGCGCCGCGGCGGCAGAGGCGTCTCGGGCATGAAGACGAAGGAAGAGGACTTCGCCGAGAAGATTTTCACGGGCACGACCCACGATTACGTCCTCTTCTTCACCGATAAGGGCCGCGTCTTCCGCGTCAAGGGCTACGAGATAGCCGAATCGGGCAAAAACGCCAAGGGAACCAACATAGTGAACCTCATACCGCTCGATGCCGACGAAAAGGTCTATACCATGATGACCGTAAAGGGCTTCACCGACGATAAATA
>JAEEIO010000141.1 GCA_016281405.1 Clostridiales bacterium
AATGCTCGGAATATATCTCCATTATTCCTGCGCTTTTTTGCTCGCCTGTAAACCGAAATACTTTGCCGATAAATCAAGCGGTATAAAGCAATAGCTGCTTTATACCGCTTTTACGATAAATCCCTGAGTGACCCCGCCTTTAGATGATCTTTTCTTTATTTCTGATAGATCCACTCGAAGCCGTTGACCTTATTGTTTTCGTCGAACTCTATCGAGACGGCCTCTCTGCCCGTGTCCTGCGCGTAAATGCGGTAGGTTTTCAGGAAGGTGCGGTATTCGAGATAGGCGTAAGTCGTGTTCTTCTTGAACTCGTAAGCGCCGTATATCCTCTGCTGCGCCCACTCCTGAAGCTTGGTGCTTGCGGCGGGGAACTTCGTGAAGACGTTTTCGATGGAGTCGCCTATCTTTATGCCTCTCGGGAACTCGTCGCGGCAGCTCTCGTCGGCGGTAACGCCCGTAAGATAGTACTTTCCGTCGTGAGGCAGGCCGTAGTCGTTCGCGCTCGTCGACGCCTCGTTCACCAAGGTGAAGGTGTAGGTGTAAGCGCCGCGTGTCGCCGTCTTGACGCCCGCGCCGTCTTCGACCTTGTCGAATTCGCCCGTTTTAGCCTTGACGTCGTCGAAAGCCATGCCTAAGGTGACGCCCGAGCTTAAGCGCATTTCAGCCGAGGAAATGGCGGTAGACGTGTCGTATTCGCCCCAGGTGAAGGCGGGGCCGGTATCCGCGGGCGCCTGCGCGTCGGGGGTCTGCTCTCCGCTCTGCTCTTTGGCCGCGTCGTCGGGAGGCGTTCCGCCGTTCTCGTAAACGTCCTGCGCGTAGAGAGTGTAGGTGTTGCCGTCGCGCACTATGTATCTGCCGCCTATGAAGGCGTAACCGTCGCTGTCGGTCAGAAGCTCGCCCTTATAGGTGACGAGCGCCTTGCCGCTTATGAACCATACGTCGTCGGAAAGAGGCCCCTTGCAAATGTTCGAGTAATCCATGGTGCTGTCTATGACGGCGAGCGAGACCTCGCCGACCTTGTTTATACGGAAAGCGACGTCCTTTTTGGGTATGGAGTTGATAAAGCTGAGTATGAGCTTCTGAGCGACTTCCTTTATCGCGAGCTCGCCTTTTTTATCCGTAAAGGTCACTTCCGTTTTAATTTCCTCAAGCGACGTTATCTTCGCGGCGGGCTCGGAAGCGCCGGAGCCGCCGGACGCCGTTCCGGGGTTTTTGGTCAGCGCGACGATGGCGCAGACGAGCGCCGCCAGAAAGAGGAGCAGGAACAAAACGGTAAGTATGAGCTGGCTCGTTTTCATATTTCTTAGCATTTAAGTACCTCCCGTCCGATCTGATCTTATGGTAATGTATCGCGGAGCGTTTGTCAACCTTGCCAGTCGGAGTAATTCTTGAAGTAATTCTGTACCAGAACGATGGGCGTGCCCTTGTCGCCGCTGCCGGACGTTAAGTCGCAGAGCGAACCTATAAGGTCGGTAAGACGGCGCGGAGTCGTGCCCTCGGACGCCATTTTGCCCTTAAGGTCGCCCGATTTCTGCCTGATGCGCTCCTTGATGGCGCGCTTGAGCTCTTCGCCCGAAAGGTCGGAAAAGTCGTTGTCCGCCAAAAACTTGAGCTTGAGCTCGTTGGGAAGCCCCGAAAGCCCGCCGGTCGCGCCGACGCCGACTACCGGGTCGGCAAGCTCCCATATCTTTCCCACGGGGTCTTTGAAGGCGCCGTCGCCGTAGACCATCGCCTCTATCCTCTTGCCCGAGCGTTCGGAAAGGCACGCCGAGATCTTCTCCGCCGTTTCCTGCGCGTTCTTCGGGAAAAGCTTGACGGTCGTTTCGGTCGCCTTGTTGGAGCCCAAAAGCCCGTAAGAAGGGTTATAGCCGCTCCCGTTTACGGGAGAGGAGAGAATGTCGCAGAGGGTGAGCACCTTTTTCGCGCCGGCGGCCTTGAGCCTTCTCGCCGTGCGTTCTCTCGTGTGTATGTCGCAGCAGAGGACGGTGTCGGTATATTCGAGCACCGCCTCGGCGTGGTTCGCGAATATAACCTGCGCCTTGCAGCCCTCCGCCTCTATAAGCTCGGTATAATAAGCGACGTAATCGACCCCCGTGAAGGTGTGGCGCACGTCGCCGAAGGTCTCGCGGAACTTTTCGGCGGAAAGCACGTCGGAGAAGGGGTTTATACCCGCGTCGTCGACCGCGTCCTCGCTTACCAGATGGTTCCCGACCTCGTCGGAGGGATAGCTTAAAACAAGGACTATCTTTTCACAGCCGCGGGCTATGCCCTTAAGGCATATCGCGAAACGGTTGCGGCTCAAAATGGGGAAAACCAGCCCGACCGTCTTTCCGCCGAGCTTTTCGCGCACGTCGGCGGCGATGTCGTCTATGCTCGCGTAGTTTCCGTCGGCTCTCGCGACGACCGCCTCGGTCACGGCGACGACGTCGCCGTCGGACAGGGTGAAGCCGTCCTCCCGCATCGCGTCGTAAACCGAGTCCGCCACTATCCTGACTATATCGTCGCCCTGCCTGATAATGGGCGCTCTGATGCCTCTTGAAATGGTTCCTGCCATATCGCTTCCTCCTTAAATGGCAAAATTGCCGTTTTTGAATATTTGCACCGTTTCGCCGCCGGCGGTCCTGCCGGCGATCGAAAGGTCGCGCGTGCCTATCATGAAGTCTTCGTGTATCATTGATTCGTTAACGCCCATTTTCCTGCATTCGTCAAGGGTGTATTTTTCGTAATCCTTTATCGTGTTCGAGAAGCCCTCGCCGAGAGCCAGATGGCAGGAGGCGTTTTCGTCGAAAAGGGTGTTGTAAAAGAGTAAGTTTGAAGCGTTTATGGGCGAATCGAAGGGAATGAGCGCGCATTCGCCGAGATATGACGCGCCCTCGTCCATTCTGAGCATGGTCTTGAGCAGGTCGTCCCCCTTTTCGGCGTGAGACGAAACGACGCGCCCGTCCTTGAACTCAAGACGGAAGTTTTCTATCAGCCTGCCGCGGTAGGAAAGGGGACGGGTCGAGTATACGACGCCCTCGGCAAGCCCTCTTTTCGGGGAAATGAATATCTCCTCGCTCGGTATGTTCGGGTTATACACGACGCCCGAAAGGGTCTTTTCCGCGCCGCCGCAGAAAAGCGAGTTTTCAATGAGCCCGACCTTCAGATCGGTGCCGTTTTCCGAACGGTAGTGAAGCTCTCTGAGCGAAAGAGAGTTAAGAAGGGCGCATTTTTCCGCGAGGTAACGGTCGTGCTCGTGCCAGGCGGCGACGGGGTCGCTTTCTGCGCGCGACGCCTTGAGTATCGCGTCCCACAAAAGGGATACCGCGCGCGAGGGCGTTTCGCCGGGAAAGACCTTTTTCGCCCACGCTTTTCCGGGTACGGCGGCTATGCACCACTGGTATTTGTTTTCCGTTTGGTCGGAAAAGGGCTTTATTATCGGGTATCGCGCCTGCGTCGCGCGGGCGTTTTTTTCGTCGTCTATCCCGCAAAGGCCGTCCGGGTCAGCCGACTCGATATATATCCTCGCGGGAAGGGTCTCTGCGTTGTATTTCATCCGCTCGACCTCCCAGCCGCGCACGGCGGAAAGGGTTTCGAGCGATTTGTATTTTATCGAGAGGCGGGACACGGGCATATATTCCCAGTCGACCGTCACCTCCGACGCGCCCGCCTTGTAGCACTGCTCGCAAAGCTCGGCGATAAACTCCGGCTGGTCGGGCTGGGCGCGTATGATGACCGCCTGCCCCTCGCGGACGTTTGCGCCCACGGTCGCGATAAGGCGCGCGTATTCTCTGATCTTTTTATTCATGAAAACATCTCTTTTCAGCGTTTGTTTACGGCGGCGAGAGCTTTTTTGAAGCAGTCGCACATCCTCGCGCCGACGTAGCCGTAATCGTTGCAAACGGGGCAGTCGGGGCGCGGCTCGAGCCAGTCGTCGGGGAGGGAGAGGGAGCGGAGTATGGCGGCGCGCTCGCCTATCAGACGGTCGCGCTCGGAAAGAAAGTTCTTCCTCGCGTCGCCGCTCGCCCTTGCGGCTTTTGAGGCCAGAAGGCGTATGTTCTTTTCGTTTTCGGCGAAGACGGGAGAGCTTTTTGAAAGCTCTGAAAGCCGTTTTTGCGCCGTAAGCTCTCTTTTATGCCGCTTTTCCTCGAACGCCGCCGCGACGCGCTCTTCGGCGGAGGTCTTTTCCGCGGGTAAGGCGTCTTTCACAGCGACCGCCGAAGGGGAGCTTATGCCCGACTTTTTCCAGTTTTCCAAAATGCCGTTTATGTAGGCGAAGGAGACGGAATGGGTGCGCATGGTCGCCTTTTCATAGGCGAGCTTTAACATCTCGTCGGTAAAGCCCATGCCTATCCATTTTTCGATATAAGAGCGCTCGCTGTCCGACGGCTTGCGGTCGTAAAGCCCGAAAAGCCGCATGATAACGTAAACGCGGCTCGTCTTTTCGCGGATTTCGGAAATGCGTTTTTCGCCGTCCTCATAGGTGAGAACGCCGGCGTCGTGCCATTCGTAGGCGAGCTTTTCAAGGTTGCGGATGGAAAGCCGCTTCTCCTCGCGGACAAAGTTTATCATAAGACAGATAAGGTCGGCGGGAAGAGAAAGCTCAAAGCGCAGGGCCGAAAGCCCCTCGAGCTCATATCGGGACATAACGCGCCCCGCGGCCGTCTCGTAATAATTGCAGACGCCCCTGAAGGATTCGTCGCTTTGCTTGAGAGACAAAAGCTCCTGCGGGTCGGGCGGGACGGGAGCCCTTACCGGCTTTTCGCCCTCGGGCGCCGCGACGCCGTACATGACGAGAATATCGAAGGCGCGGCTTACGCGGCTTTCGGGGACGGAAAGCTCCGCCGCGGCTTTGGAAAGGGTCGCCTTTCCGCCGCGCACGTTAAGATAGAGAAAGAGAAGAGCGGCGTCCGGCTCGGAGGCGCGGCAAAGCGCTTTCGCCGCGAACTCTAAGTCCGCGCGAAGGATTATGGTCCTGTCAGCCGTGATGATCCCGCCCCTTTCGCAAGTATGATATTACATTATACCAAAAAAAGCGCGAAAAGTAAAGGCGATTTTGTTATCCCTGAAAACAAATAAGACTGGATTTTTTCCAAATGTGTGATATAATTAAATCAGATAATGAATAAGGAGGGCTTGCGTATGAAAACGGTGTTCTTTTCCGCCGAAGGACGAAACGGCTTCGATTCCGACGTGCTGTCCTGTTCCGCAATGTCCTGTATGATAGACGCGTCTCTGGACGCAGGCGACGGAGCTTACTGCTCTCCCGCCCTTTCGGATACCGATCCGAGGGCGCAGGTCTGCGAGGACAGGGGCGCCCTTTTTGCGTCTCTGCCCGCGTCTTCTCTCGTTTTGGTGTTTACGGGGGCTTTTCCCTGTCTTTCCCGCGATACGATAAAAAGTTTTTGTGAAAAGGGCCGCGGTCACGTTCTCGTAAAAGGGAACAAGGTCGCGGCTTATTGCGTCTGTGCCGGCGATAAGGAGCCCGATATAAGCTCCTTCGAGCGCGTGGAGATGCCCGACGGCGAATGGATGGAGGCCGACGGCCCCGAAAACGTCTATCTCATTCAGGAGACGACGCGCCGCAAAATAAACCTTGAGCTTATGAAAAACGGCGTTTATCTTATCGACCCGAACACGACCCACGTAAGTCCGCACGCGAGGATAGGCGCCGGCACGCGCATACTCCCCGGCTGCCTTATTTACGGCGAAACGGAGATAGGCGAAAACTGCGTGATAGGCCCGAACGCGCTTCTGCGCGACGCGCATATAGGCGACGGGACGCAGATTAACGCGTCGCAGGTCAACAAAAGCTCGATAGGCAGGAACACGACGGTAGGCCCCTTCGCTTACGTCCGCCCCGACTGCATGGTCGGCGACAACTGCCGCATAGGCGATTTCGTCGAGCTCAAGAACTCTTACATAGGCAACAAAACGAAGGTGTCGCACCTCACTTACGTCGGCGACAGCGACTTCGGCGAGAGCATAAACGTCGGCTGCGGCGTCGTTACGGTAAATTACGACGGGATGAACAAATACCGCACGACGGTCGGAGACAACGCCTTCATAGGCTGCAACGTGAACCTCGTCGCGCCGGTAACGGTGGGCGCGGGCGCTTTTATAGCCGCCGGCTCGACCATCACCCGCGAGGTGTCGCCCGAGGCGCTCGCCATAGCGAGAGAGAGGCAGAGCGAGATAAAGGACTGGGCGAAAAGAAGACGGGAAGCGAAAAA
>JAEEIO010000142.1 GCA_016281405.1 Clostridiales bacterium
AAAGGCACTCTGTTTTTTGGCGCGCTTGAGGGGATTCGAACCTCCGACCTACCGCTTAGGAGGCGGTCGCTCTATCCTACTGAGCTACAAGCGCATATTCGTTTTTCGCGCGTGGAAAATATCCTTGCAAATATCTATTTTATCTGTTAGAATTGGAAATGTCAAGAAAGAGAGGGCATTTTTTGTGAAAATACTTGCGGTGGGCGACGTCGTAGGCCAGCCGGGCGTCGACGTGCTTTCTTCAAAGCTTCATCACCTGAAAAAAACGACGGGCGCCGAGCTTACGATAGTAAACGGCGAGAACGCCTGCATGCGCGGCATCACCCCCGAGCTCGCGGACAGGATCTTCGCGGCGGGCGCAGACGTCATAACCCTCGGCAACCATACTTTCGTCAACAGAAAGATATGCGATTATCTTGACGACAACAAAAACATCATCCGCCCGTATAATCTCAACCCATCCCTTCCCGGGTGCGGATATTCCGTTATCGCCGCCGGGGATTACCGGGTCTGCGTCGTAAATCTTTTGGGAAGGCTTGATATGGATTTCAAGACCTCCTGCCCCTTTAAGGCGGCGGACGAGATATTCAAGGCGGTCGAAGCCGACCTTTTCGTCTTTGATTTTCACGCCGAGGCGACGAGCGAAAAGAAAGCCTTCGGGTATTATCTCGACGGCAGGGCGGCGGCCGTGTTCGGCACTCATACCCACGTTCCCACCGCCGACGCGTGTATACTTCCGGGAGGAACGGCGTATATTACCGATATCGGTATGACCGGCGGCATAAGTTCCGTTTTGGGGGTAAAAAAAGAGCAGTCGCTCGAGTATTTCAGAGGTTATCTCGCGCCGCGGTTCGAGCCGTCGAACGAAGACTTACGGATACAGGGCTTTTTGTTCGAGACCGACGGGCGCGCGGCGCTTACCGCCGAAAGAATCGAGATAGGATAAGGAGCATCATTTCAATATATGTCTGAGTTTTTGAAAAACGAGAGAAACGGAGTCGTCTATTTCACGTCCCCTCAGCTGCAGGCGTGCAGGAAGATAAATCACGCGTTTTTTACCCGCAAGGGCGGGCTTTCCAAAGGCCCCTTCGCGTCGCTCAACATGCGCTTCAACTGCGCGGACGAGCGCGAAAACGTCCTTCGCAACCATATAATAGGCGGCGCCGTTATTGGCGCCGAGCCGTCGAACATAGTCTGCACGAACCAGAAGCATACCGACAACGTGCGCGTCATCAAGGGAAAATACGTTGACGACGAGCGGCGGGACGAGGGCGTAGACGCCCTCGTGACGGACGTGCCCGGCCTTTGCCTTACCGCCTATTACGCCGACTGCCAGGTCGTGATGTTCTTCGACCACAAAAAGAAGGTGACGGCGATAGTCCACGCCGGCTGGCGCGGGGTGCAGAACGGCATAGTGCCGAAAACCCTTAAAATAATGTGCGACGAATGGGGCACCGACCCCGGCGACGTGCTTACGGCGGTCGGCCCCTCTATCTGCCGGAGCTGCTTCGAGACCGACGAGGACGTGCCGCGCCTTTTGCGCGAAACTTACGGCACGTTCGCCGCGGAGTATATTTACAAGGAAGGCGAAAAGTGGCACGTAGACCTTAAGAACATCACCTATTCGACCCTTCTCCGCAACGGCATATCCCCGATAAACATAGATATGTCGAGCATCTGCACGGTATGCGCCCACGATAAAGACCTCTGGTGGTCTCAGCGGAGATGCGGCGACGAGAGAGGCGTTCAGGGCGCGATGATAATGATAAGGTGACCCTTTCCAAAATAAATAGTGCAATTTCGGATAAAGTGTGTTATAATATTCAAATAAGCTGAAAGCTCTTTGTATTTTCACGGGCCGCGGGCGCGGGAGCGCGAGCCGTAACGCGCGCGGGATCGCGAAAACGAAAAGCTTTTCGGTCCATTCGTTCTTTAAGGAGGGCATATGCAGCTAAACACCGAATACGGTACCGTAGGGATATCCAACGACGTTATCGCCGCGGTCGCCAGCGATACGGCTTCCGGCTGTTTCGGCGTCAAGGGTCTTGCCGACCCCGGCGTTATGGACGGCATAGTCCGCGTTCTCAAGGGCGAAACGAAGAAAAAGGGCGTTCGCGTGAAGCTTTTGGAGGACGGCAGCGTGTCTTTGCAGATACGCATAGTCGTTATGAGCGGGCTCAACATAATCGCGGCATGCAGCTCGATAATAAGCGAGGTCAAATATACGGTACAGAACAGAACGGGCGTGCCCGTGAGCAGCGTCGAGATACTTGTCGACGCCGTAAAAGCTTGATACAGGAGGCAGTCCCATATGGCAAAAGGCAATGCGGCAGAGCCGATATGCACGGTAAACGGCGAAGCTTTCAAAAAGATGATCATAGCCGCCGCGGCGGTAATTGAAGATAGAAAAGAAGAGATAAACTCGTTAAACGTTTTCCCCGTTCCCGACGGAGATACGGGCACGAATATGTCGCTCACCTTAAACAACGCGGCAAGCGAGCTTTCAAAGCTTAACGCGCCGTCGCTCGAGAGCGCCGCGTCGGTCACGAGCGACGCCATGCTCAGAGGCGCGAGAGGCAATTCGGGCGTAATTACGTCTCTCTTGTTCCGCGGCGTTTCAAAGATATTCAAGGGAAAGGAAAAAGCCGACGCTTATCTTTTCGCGGAGGCGCTTTTCGAGGCATCGCTCACGGCGTATAAGGCGGTGATGAAGCCCGCGGAGGGCACCATCCTCACCGTGTCGCGCATCGCGGGAGACGCCGCCGTTAAATACGCGAAAAGAGAGCCGAACGCCGACAAGCTTCTCGAGTTCGTCATCTCCAAGGCGGAGACGGCTTTGGAGCAGACGACCGAGCAGAACCCGGTGCTCAAAAAGGCGGGCGTCGTCGACGCGGGCGCTTACGGCTACGTCCTTATTCTTCAGGCGATGTTCGACGCGCTTTCCGGCAAGGAGAGCGTTATAGACCGCTTTATAGCCGCTCCGAAAAAGGAGTTTACGGTCGAATCCGCCGATTTCAGCGTTTTCGATACCGAGGAGATAACCTTTACCTACTGCACCGAGCTTATGATAAAGCGCCGCGACAGACGCAGGAACCCCGAAAAGCTCAGAGCTTTCCTCGGCACGATAGGCGACTGCGTGGTCGTCGTCGACAACGACGAGCTTATAAAGGTGCACGTACATACCGAGGCGCCCGACAGGGCGATGGGAGAAGGGCTCAAATACGGCTCGCTCATAAACGTAAAGATAGAGAACATGCGCGAGCAGCATGAAAAAAAGCTGCAGGAGAACGCCGGGGAAAAGAAGCGCACCGTGGCGCCGCCCGACAATAAATTCGGCTTTGTCGCCGTCGCGGCGGGCGAGGGCATTTGCGAGACCTTCCGCGACCTCGGCGCAGATTCTTTGGTCGAGGGCGGTCAGACCATGAACCCCTCGACGGAGGATATTCTGAGCGCCATAGATATGACCCCCGCAAAGACGGTGTTCGTTCTTCCGAACAATAAAAACATAATCTTAGCCGCTCAGCAGGCGGCGCCCCTTTCCGAAAAGGAGGTCGTCGTTTTGGAGAGCCGCACGGTGCCGCAGGGCATTTCCGCGATGCTCGCCTTCGACCCCGAGGGCGACGCCGAAGCCAACTCAGCGGCGATGACCGAGGCGATGAAGAACGTCGTTACCGGTCAGATAACCTACGCCGCGCGAAACAGCGACTTTGACGGCAAGAAGATAAAAGAGGGCGAGTATCTCGCTCTTTGCGAGGGAAAGCTCATTTGCAGCGACGCGAAGTTCGAGACG